>JBDLJS010000134.1:0-8267 GCA_039714235.1 Bacteroidota bacterium
AGTTAATGGAATAGTAGAATTAAAAAAAGGAGGAAAACAAAATCTTCCTCCTTTAAGTGGGCCCACCTGGGCTTGAACCAGGGACCCCCTGATTATGAGTCAGGTGCTCTAACCAACTGAGCTATAGGCCCTAAATGAAAATGTATTGTGTTATACGATTTTCGGGGTGCAAGTTTACAAATTTGCACGAAATTACGCAAGTAAATTGTTGCTTTTTATAAAAGCAAAAAAAGGGTGCCAAACAGGCACCCCATTACTTTATGAAAATGTTTTTTATTTCTTATGCAGGCATATCAGGCAAGCTCCATGGCTTACGATATGTGTGCTTAATTAATTCAGCTGCAAATTCTTTTGCCGGAACCGGATCGGTCCAGGTTTTCTTGAATGATGGGTGGCCATCCTTAATTTCAAAACCATCTTTAATTACTGTTCTTATTTTTTCGTCATCAGTAAGGTTTGTGAATTGCATATTTTCACCATCCCAATCCAATACTTT
This sequence comes from Bacteroidota bacterium, assembly GCA_039714235.1. Classification (GTDB taxonomy): domain Bacteria; phylum Bacteroidota; class Bacteroidia; order Bacteroidales; family Prolixibacteraceae; genus Draconibacterium. The sequence goes on from JBDLJS010000134.1 coordinate 497, forward strand.
GTTTAACGATTGCAGACGAACTGCCAGAACACCCATTACTACCATTTCGTTAAATGGCCCTGCCTCACTAAAGTCTGAAGCTGTTGGAATACGGGTCTCCGGGTTCTCTTTACAGGCACGCACCCAATCCATTTCGTGGCTGGATTCTATCCTGCGACGGAATTTTGGAGAGTTAGGCTCGCGACCTGACAACAACCATGGATCTTTACCATAACATCCGCAAACCAGGGTGTCTTTGCTTCCATGGAATAATGCACCGCCACCTGCATCATTCGGATTCTTACCATCCGGCCATCCTTCAGGAAGCATAGGTTTAATGCCACCGTCGTACCAGTGAACATCTACCTCCGGAAGTTTTAATTTCATTTTTTTCTTTGCTTTCCTTTCGGGGAATGTAAGTTTAACCGATTGTGATACCGGTGCACAATCCTGAAGTAATAAGCTTGAATTTCCTTGTGCATGAGTAGGATAATCCAACTCAAGACCAACAAAAACAGGATGCAGAATGTGGCATGCCATATCGCCCAAAGCACCTGTTCCGTAATCCCACCAGCCACGCCAGTTCCATGGATGATAAATATGGTTAAAAGGACGCATTTTTGCCGGTCCGATAAAAAGATCCCAATCCAGTGTATCCGGAGCCCAGTCGCCTCTTTCCGGAGTATTCAGCCCCTGTGGCCAGATTGGGCGGTCGGTAAAAGCTTCTACTTTTTTTACATCACCAATTTCTCCGTTAGCAAGCCATTCGGTGGTAAGGTTAACACCTTCGCCAGATGAACCCTGGTTACCCATTGAAGTGGCAACTTTGTATTTTGCAGCTAATTTGGTCAGTAACCTCGATTCGTAAACCGAGTGAGTTAAAGGTTTCTGAACATAAACATGTTTCCCCATTGTAATGGCATGAGCCGCCACAAGTGCGTGAGTATGGTCGGCAGTGGCAACAACAACACCATCCATTTCTTTGCCAAGCTCATCGTACATCACACGCCAGTCTTTATATTTTTTCGCATTTGGCCAACGGTCGAACACACCATTTCCGCCGGTGTATTTCCAGTCAACATCGCATAAACCGATAATGTTTTCCGATGCCAGGTTTTTTAGGTTAGCGAAACCCATTCCACCAACACCAACACCAACAATGTTTAGTTTGTCACTGGGAGCTTTGTGCCCCAATCCTGCAACGGCATGCCTTGGAACAATTGTAATCCCGGCTGCAACAGCTGCAGTAGTACCAAGGAAAGCTCTCCTTGAAACATTAGATTTGTCTGATTTTTTTTCCATAACATTTTTTAGTTTTAATCGGATAGGTATAATACTTTTTCCAAAATTTATTTTCAAAAAACTTTTAAATATAGTGATATTAGAGGTAGGGTCAAACAAATGATTCGTTTGTTTAACATCACAACTAAAATCAAATTCAGATAATAAATAATTTACTTCTTAATTATCAAATCCGATTTTATTAGAATTCAGCAGATTGACTGTAGTGTATAGCTTTTTTCTATTCGGCTTAAAAAAAATCAATTTGTTTCGGAGAACATTCGTAAACTATATTTGTTGGTGGATTTAAGCGAGTTTGAATAGAAATATTAATCATAAAAAAACAAAAAATCATGAAGTCAGTAGGAGACAAATTTCCAAAATTTAAGAAACCGGCATTAATGGCTGATAAACAATTTGGCAGGATTACTTCAGAAGATCACAAAAAAGAGGGTAAATGGATGGTTATCTTTTTCTACCCTAAAGATTTTACGTTTGTTTGTCCGACCGAGATTGTTGAGTTTAATAATAACCACAGTAAGTTTACCGAATTAAATGCCGAATTGTACGGAGCTTCAACTGATACAGAAGAGGTTCACCTGGCATGGGTAACCAACGATCCAAGACTTTCAAAGCTTACCTACCCGTTAATTGCAGATACTTCGAAATCGTTAAGTAAAAAACTTGGAATTTTACAACCAGGTTCGGTAGCTTACCGTGCAACATTTATTGTCGATCCGGAAGGTGTAATTCAATGGGTGAACTGTAACAACGATGCTACCGGGCGTAACGTGTCTGAGGTACTAAGGGCATTGGAAGCAACACAAAGTCCTGAAAAAACAGGTTGTAACTGGCAACCCGGTGATGCAACATTGTAAAATCGATTAACCTTAAAAATAAAAAAATCATGACCGTAAGAAAAGTAAAATCAAAATGGAACGGTACCCTTAAAGAGGGTAACGGAGAAATGAACATAACCGGTTACAGCGGGCCTTTTACATTTGCTTCGCGTTTCGAGAATGGTAAAGGAACCAATCCGGAAGAGTTAGTTGGTGCAGCACATTCGGGATGCTACTCGATGTTTTTAGCTGCTCTAATTAGTGGCGAAGGATTAACACCAGAGAGTGTTGAAACCGAATCAGCAGTAACACTGGGGCAATTAGATGGCGGGCCGGCTATTACCAACATTAAATTAACAAGTGTTGTAAAATGTGATGGCCTTTCGCAGGAAAAATTTGCTGAACTTTCAGTGGCAGCGAAAGAAAAATGCCCCATATCGAGGTTATATTCAGGGGGAACCGCAGAAATTGAATTAGATGCAAAATTGGTCTAAAATATTGGTCTGGAAAAGGATGAAAAAGTGGGAAGAATGTGCCGGATTAATATAGAGAAGGGAAAATAGAAAAGGGAGTTGCAAGGCTCCTTTTTTAATTATCTATCCATCCACCTTTTAAACTCCGAAACTTTGTCGCGGCTAACAACCAGATCGCCATTTGTTTTGGCTTTTAGTTTAAGTTTTAACCGGCTCGATGAATAACTGATTATTTCGTCGATACAATTAATATTGACCAGAAAATTGCGATTGACACGGAAAAACTGAGCGGGATCCACCATTTTATAAAGCTGTTCCAGCGAGTAATCCAAATCGTATGTTTTCCCACCAATTGTTTTCAGGAAAGTATTTCGCTCTTCCACAAAAAAGCAACAGATTTCATTTACCGGCACAGATTGAAACCGGGTACCAACTTTAATAAAAAACCTCGTTTTGTATTTTTTAGAAATCTGCTCGATTACCTTTGATACTCTACCTTCAAAAGTTTGATTCCCGGCAAAGATTTTTCTGAACTTTTCGACGGCAGTTTTAAGCGATCCTTCATCGATAGGTTTTAACAGGTAATCGACACTGTTAACTTTAAATGCACGAATAGCATATTCGTCGAATGCGGTGGTGAAAATTACGGGAGCATCAATATTTACTGCATCAAAAATTTCGAATGATATTCCGTCGTCCAGTTGAATGTCCATAAAAATAAGGTCAGGAGAAGAATTACGGGCAAACCAGTTTACCGATTCTTCCACTGATTCCAAAATTTTTACGACTTCAACTCCGGGTTCGGTTTTTTGCAATAAATGAACCAGTTTTTCAGCGGCTAAATTTTCGTCTTCTATAATTACTACTTTCATTTTTTATGATTCCTGTCGTTTCGAACCTGAGGTACGAAGGTGAGAAATCCGACCAGATGTACAGATTTCTCCTCGCATACTCGTCGAAATGACAGTTAATTAATTTTTACCGGTACTTTTACAATATATTCATCCATTGTTTCCTGAATTTCCAGTTCTCTGTTTAAAATTAATCTACAACGTTCGTCCAGGTTTTTCAATCCAACTTTTGACGTTTCTTCCAGTTGCATTTTCTTTTGCAAATTATTTCTGACTACCAATTTATCCAGTCCTTCAAAATGAATGGTTATTACCAGCGGTTCGTTTCGGGTAGCAGAATTGTGTTTTAGTGCATTTTCAACCAGCATCTGCAACGAAACTGGAAGAATCAATTCTTCACCTTTATTATTTGTTTCGATTTTTAATTCAATTTTTTCCTGGTCGCGAATTTTCTGCAAATAGAAAAAGTCTTTAACAAATTCCAACTCCGTTGAAATCGGTACCATCTCTTTATCCTTGTTTTCCAAAATATACCTGTAGATCGACGACAACTTTTGTATAAACTCTTCTGAAAGTTTTGCATTGTGTCTCACCAACGAGGAGAGGGTATTTAAACTATTAAAAAGAAAATGTGGGTTTACCTGGTTTTTTAAGGTTTCGTACTGAAAAATTAGTTTCTCCTCTTTTAGTTTTTGTACCCGTTGTAAAGTCTCTGCCCATTGAGAATAGAAAAAAATTGTAGCCCCAAATGCGAAACCAAACAGGGAAGCAATAAAAAAGCTTTTTAGCTCCACGCTTGTTATGCTTTGGAAATAGAGTGTAAAATCTGTACCGTTTTTAATAAAATGAAAAGTAAAAATTCCAAGGAACATCAGAAAAGCAATTCCCAAAACCGACAGATAGAATAACAGCAGACGCCCCACCATTTTTTGTATGTACTTTGGCTCTTCAAATTTTATTGATTGAAAAAACAGGACTCCCAACCAGATGAAAAGTTCGAGTTGGATAAAAGCCAAAATTAGCATTTCCGGCAGGTTGGGGTGTATCAATTGTTGGTGCAGGATAAAACTAAAAATCAGGGCAATAAAAATCGCCCCTACAAATACTTTTAAGTGCCAGATAATCTTTTCGCGGAAAGTTTTATTTGATGTTGGATGAATCATTTTGAATTTAATTGTTTTGAAATTACGAAAAACTCTTTAAAACTCAGATTGTGGCTGCAGGTTTCAGTAAATCTGTAATCTGCAGCTACAACCTGAAAAGCTTTAAATCTTTTTATTAAAACTAATTACCCGGGTAGTATTCATCATCTGTTTCCCCGGCTGTCCGCTGAGTTGCATTTCCATCACTACATCTTCAAAAAGGTTGGCATGTTCAACCTGTTTGTCTTCCAGCGAAACCCAGATTGTTCCCCAATAATGGCTACGTCCTTTCATTGCCATCGACATTTCTTCGTATTCAAGCGGGTTATCCATTGTCCGGTATTGAATGGTTGCACACAACTCTCCGTTACGTAAAGAAACACCTGTCCAGGTAATAATTATGTTTTTGTTTTCAAAACTTCCCTGCCCAGCGAGGTCTATTTCCCCGTTAATATCTTTTGCCTCATAAGGAATATTGAGTTTTAGTTTATCCCAATATGTCCAGGCAAAAACCTCAATGCCCATCATATCCCAAACCAGGTTTTTGGCAAAGGCACTGTGTTCTTTAAAATCTGTAAATGCTTCTTGTTTTAACATATCATCCGAAGGTGAGTATGTATAATTTTCCATGTAATTTAATGGTGTACCTTCGGTGAATTCGGCATCTTGCTGCATCGACATTGCCACCGTTACATTATTCCATTTAGCTTTTCCATGGTCAAGCCCCCTTGTGTATTCGCCTTTTACCCTGAATTTATTGAAAAAGTTGCCAAAAATATCCCCATTAAAATGATCGGTAGTAATAATGTACTTTTGGTGTACATCTTTTAACTCGAGGTCAGCGGGTAAGGTTTCCAGTGCTTTTAAGTCGATTTTTTTTTGCGAAAAAGAGATTGTTGAAATTAAAATTGCTGTGATTAAAAAGATTGTTTTCATGACTTTGAATTTTAAATTATTTATGGTTCAAAATTCGTTCAACGCGAAAACAATTGAAAAAAATAGTTGTTGAACGGGGGATTTTTTGGTACGAGTGGGAATCTCGTTTTAAAAAAATGAAGCCTCACTCATTGCTTTTAAATTTTCGGGTGATGTGAGAGGTGTAATTTCGCATCCTGCCGAAAGAATATATCGTTCGTTTTTATACTTGTCAACTAAATCTATACAAAGCTGGTACACTTCGTCGCGCGATTTATCCTGAATCGTAACAGGATTTATATTTCCGGCCAGGATTACATCGTCCCCCAGAACCGAACGGGCTTGTCCGATGTCGACCTGCCAGTCCAAATCCAGAATATCAAGATTGAAATTTTTGTATGAGGCAAGCAGGTGGTTAGTATCGCCACAGATATGTAGTTTTACTTTTCCCCCTAAACGGTGGATATAACTAATTAGATTTTTATGACGTTCACGAACATAAGTATTATAAGTAGCCACATCGATTTGAGAACAGACTGCATCGCCAATCCCGATTATTTCACAACCAGCTTCGATTTGCGCTTTTGCGAAATCTTTGGCTGTAACCATACATTTGTCCATTAACCGGTTTGCAAAATCGGGGTCGATCATCAACTGCATCATCATGTTTTCAATTCCCGCCAGGTCGCAGGCCTCTGCAAGAGGACCTTCAATCCAGCCAATTATTGGAATATTTCCCTGGGTTTTTCTCGAAAGAACTACACCTGCTTTAATCCTGTCCAGGGTCCGCTCTTCTTTATAAACATCCGGATTTTGCAGGTTAATAACATCATCCAACGATTTGACAATCAGATTCAAACACCTGGGAACTCCGTTTGGTATATATTTAACTTTTGCCCCGAAAGCACTTGTTTCGCGATACGGATCTGAAATCAACCCAAGCATATCAAGGTCAAAATCGTCCATGCAACGTAAATTGGCCTCAACCAGAACTTTATAGTCAGAAGCAAAGTTGGCATAGTTACTACCTGTATATTCAGCTGCAAATTGCATTAAAATTGGGCGAAATAGAACTTTATTAACTAAACTTCCAGCCTTTATTAAGTGATGAAATTGTTCGGTTTTAGTCATGTACTATCGATTTAGTTCAGGCAAAAAATTAACTAATCCTATTAAATTCCACAAATATCCCTTCTAATTAATTATCTATACTTGTCTTTACATATTTATTAAAATCAACTAAAGAAGGATCATTGTTTTTTTCCATCCAATTTTTTAATTCTTTTCTCATTTTATCAATCGTCTCAGAATATGATTTATCATCGATTAAATTATTCAATGCATCCGGATCGTTGCTGAAATTATAGAACTCTTCAACAACTCTATATTTAAATAAATTAACTCTTTCACTAATTTCCTTATCTTTTTTAGCCTCTTCTTGCATTGCCTTGAATGTCAGGCCATTCATGGATGCATTCTTAAATGCTATAGAATCCACAGACCATGGATTAAAAATATACCCAAAATGTTTACTTTGCACAGCACGCATCGGATATTGCATTTTAGCCGAGGTCACATGGAATTGAGTATATACCATGTCACGTCCATCCTGTTTTTCACCTCTTAGCAATGGAAGAAACGAAGTTCCATCGATTTCACCAGGTATTGGAATCCCAACTGCTTCAAGAATGGTGGGAAGAAAGTCAATCCCTGAAATAAAATTTGTTGTATCAACACTTTGTTTAATTTCTCCTGACCATTTAGCAATAAACGGTGTTTTAGTGCTGTTTAAATAACAATTGGTTTTAGCAAAAGGAAAAGCCATTCCATTATCTGAAATAAAAATAATTAAGGTATTTCTATCAAGTCCTGATTCTTTAAGTGCTTGCAGTAGTTTGCCAACGGTATCGTCACACCTCCTTACGGAACTATAATATTGAGCAATTTCTTTCCTAATTGGAGGAAGATCAGGTAAAAAGCCCGGAATAATTATTTCTTCAGGACTAAATATTTTGCTTGGATCAGGTATTATTCCGTTTACTGCTGCATCCCCAAAATAGCTTTTCTCGTCATCGCTCCCTGAGAATGGCCTGTGTGGATCGTGTGAATTTGCCATTAAAAAAAATGGCTTGTTTTTTTCTTTAGCCATAGAGAAAAATGATTTTGCAAAATCGTAATATTTGTTAGGATCGCGACCAAAACCAAGTTCATTATCCTTTGTCAACCCTCTTTGAATAAGGTCGAATTTTTCTAATTCTATGTCAAATTTTGGTAAAGAGTGATCAACCTTG
>JBDLJS010000135.1:0-7659 GCA_039714235.1 Bacteroidota bacterium
CTCATAATCAGGGGGTCCCTGGTTCAAGCCCAGGTGGGCCCACTTAAAGGAGGAAGATTTTGTTTTCCTCCTTTTTTTAATTCTACTATTCCATTAACTTTGCACAATCATCAAATACTCCTTCGCAAAAGGGTGTTTGGTTATAAAGAAGAGTGGAGAGATCGGGCTCCGAGAAACTCTGGCAACCATCCGCCAGCTGACGGACAAGGTGCCAATACCCGGCCGGAAACGGAATTATAATTTGAACACTATCATTCAATTAATCTGAAATCTACAGAAAATGAGTACGATAAAAACCTACGAAGAGATTAACCAAAAGCTGAAATCGGGCGATGCAGTTGTTCTAACTGCCGAAGAGGTCTCAAAAATGGCACTGGAAGCATCGCCGGAAGAGATTGTTAAGAAAATAGATGTGGTTACCACTGCAACTTTTGGAGCTATGTGCTCGTCGGGTGCAATAATTAATTTTGGCCATGCCAACCCACCCATAAGAATGGAAAAAATACGGTTAAACGGCGTGCCTTGCTATGAAGGACTGGCTGCGGTTGATTCATACATTGGAGCCGCAGCCTGCAATCCCGATAACCCGGCTTATGGCGGTGCGCATGTAATTCAGGAACTGCTAGAAGGCAAAGATGTTGTTCTGGAAGCTTGGGCAAAAGGAACGGATTGTTATCCTCGGAAACACATCCGAACCAAAATAAACATCAATACAATCAACGAGTTTACCATGTTCAATCCGCGCAATTCGTACCAGAATTACAATGTTGCGGTGAACACCACTCAAAAAATGATTCACACCTACATGGGAACATTGCTGCCAAACCTTCGAAATGCAACTTATTCGACTTCAGGAGAACTGAGCCCGTTAATTAACGACCCTGAATTTAAAACCATTGGGATTGGCACTCGAATCTTTCTCGGTGGAACACAGGGATTTGTGGTTTGGCCGGGGACACAATTTCACACCACACGTCCTAAAAATAACCTGGGCATACCGGTAACCAATGCAGCAACCATTTCGGTAATGGGAAACCTGAAGGAGATGTCACCGGAGTACATCCAGGCTGCCTATTTCGAAAAATATGGGGTTAGCATGTTCGTCGGAATTGGAATTCCAATACCAGTGTTAAATGCCGATATTGCAAAACGCGTATCGGTAAGCAACAGCCAGATTGAAACTTCTGTACTCGACTACGGAACGGTTGGTGGTCCCAAAATTGGGCAGGTTACTTATGCCGAATTACAAACCGGCTCAATAAAAGTTAAAGGGAAGAAAATCAGGACTGCACCGGTTGCCAGCCTCGTCAAAGCACGAAAGATAGCAGACGAACTAAAAGAATGGCTAAAAAATGGCAAATTTGAGGTAAGCAAACCTGTACAAATGTTCCCAACCAATACCTCGTTAAACAGCTTAAAAGAAACGGAGGCCGACAATGATTAAAAAAAGATATATCCTGAATTTTCCTCCACAGAGTGGCGATAAACCACTAAGTTATCACCTTGTAAAAGATTACGATATCCGAATAAATATCCTCAAGGCAGAAGTTTATCCAGGGAAACGGGGCAGCTTACTTCTTGAACTTCAGGGTAAAAAAGAAAATATTGAAAAAGGAGTTGAATATCTCACCAACCATAATGTTACCTGTGAAGCATTGGATAAAAGAATCCATTTTCAGGAAGAGAAATGTATCGATTGTGGTAATTGCACCGCTGTTTGTTTTGCCGGAGCACTAAACATGAATAAAGACACCTGGAAGCTGGAATTCGATAAAGATAAATGCGTGGTTTGCGGATTGTGTGTAACCGCATGTCCGTTAAAATTATTTGAGATTGATTTTAGATAAAAAGAACATTAAGGAAGTCGTCATTCCGAATCCCGAGTAACCGGGACGGGTTGACGTACTGTTTTAAAAATTATGAACTTATTCGAAGAGCGAACATACCGTACCCAGTTTAACTCCGAAAGATTTACCGGTTTTGAAATTAAACACCAGGAAACCGATTTATGGATTGGAGTTGATCCCGGTTCCTTTCAGCCTGAGATGGAAAAAATCGCTTTTGCAAAAATGAAAAGCCTCCGTGAAACCTTTGACAATTACATTCAATCGGAGCCGTTTTTCAAAAAAAGCCTGAAACCATTTCATCCATCTGAATCTGCCCACAAAGAAGCTGTGGAGATGGCAATTGCAGCCGAAAAAGCAGGAATTGGGCCAATGTCGGCCGTTGCCGGATTGTTTGCACGCGAGGTTGGAGAAGAAATAATACGAAACTTTTCGGTTAATGAGTTGGTTATAGAGAACGGCGGCGATATTTATGTTCTTTTAAAAGATGAGCTTGTGCTTTCGGTTTTTGCCGGCGAATCAATTTTGTCGGAACGAATCGGGTTGGTTATTCCGGCAGAAAACAGCAAACTTGGCATTTGCACTTCAGCCGGAACTGTTGGCCCGTCGTTAAGTTACGGGAAAGCCGATGCTGTAGTGGTTGTTTGCGAAGACATACTTTTAGCCGATGCGTTGGCAACTGCACTGGGCAACAAAGTAAAATCGCCAAACGATGTAGAGAAAGTGATAAAACAATCGGGAAAGTACCCTGAAATCCTTTCGCTGTTAATTATTTGTGAGGATAAGATTGGGGTTAAAGGTGAGAATGAAATTAGAATTTTGAAGTAAGTTAACCGCAGAGGCGCTAAGCCGCAAAGAAAAACTCAGCGCCTTTGTGGTAAAAAGAATAGAATGAAAAACGATATAAAACAAGAACTCAAAACCCGCGTTCTGGTGATGGATGGGGCAATGGGTTCATTAATTCAGGAATATAAGCTAACCGAGGCCGATTACCATGGCGAAAGGTTAAAAGACTGTAAACACAACCAAACCGGGAACAACGATGTATTGTCAATCACGCATCCTGAAATAATAAAAGAAATTCATACAAAGTATCTTGAAGCAGGAGCAGATATAATCTTAACCAATACCTTTAATGCCACTCGCATTTCGCAGGCCGATTACGGAACAGAACAGTTTGTATACGAGATGAACAAAGTTTCGGCAGAAATTGCCCGGAAATGTGCTAACGATTTCACTAAAGAAAATCAGGGGAAACCCCGTTTTGTTGCCGGTTCAATGGGGCCAACCAACAAAACTCTTTCGCTTTCGCCCGATGTAAACGATCCGGGGTACCGGGCAGTTACCTTCGACGAGGTAAAAACATCCTACCGCGAACAGGTGGAAGGATTACTCGACGGAGGAGTTGACCTGCTTATCCTGGAAACCATTTTTGACACACTTATTGCCAAAGCTGCCCTGTTTGCCATCGAAGAAGCACTGGAGGAAAGGGGCATGAAACTTCCACTCATGGTTTCGGGAACGATTACCGATGCCAGCGGGCGTACTCTTTCGGGGCAAACCCTGGAAGCATTTATCAATTCGGTTTCGCATGTCGAACTGTTGAGTATTGGACTAAACTGCTCGCTGGGAACATCCGACCTGCGCCCCTACGTGAAAGAACTGTCGAAAAAAGCGCCATTCCACATCAGTGCCCACCCAAATGCCGGGCTGCCCAACCAGTTTGGCGAGTACGACGAATCGCCTGAAATAATGGCCGGGTATATAAAAGACTATCTCGACAACAGTTTTGTAAATATAATTGGCGGTTGCTGCGGAACCACACCCGACCATATTCATGCCTTTGCCAAAATTGCTGAAAAAGCAAAACCTCACATTGTTGCAATAGCTGACTCGAATACCCGGTTAAGCGGGCTGGAACCCGTAACCATGACCGAAAATTCCAATTTCCTGAATATTGGCGAACGCTGCAATGTGGCCGGTTCCCGGAAATTTGCCCGCCTTATCCGTGAAGAAAAATACGAGGAAGCCCTTTCCATTGCCCGGGCACAGGTAGAAAACGGGGCACAGGTTATTGATATAAATATGGACGATGCCATGCTCGATGCTGAAAAAGAGATGGTTACTTTCCTGAACCTGATAATGACTGAACCTGACATTGCCAAACGACCCATAATGATTGATTCGTCGAAATGGAAGGTAATTGAAGCCGGGTTAAAGTGTCTGCAGGGAAAAGCAATTGTGAATTCAATCAGTTTAAAAGAAGGTGAAGAGGTTTTTATTCAGCAGACAAAAATCATAAAAAGGTATGGTGCGGCGGTAATCGTAATGGCTTTCGACGAAGCTGGACAAGCAGATAACCTGGAACGCAGAAAAGAGATTTGCAGCCGCGCATATAAAATACTTACCGAAAAGGTAAACTTTCCGCCGCAGGATATCATCTTCGATCCCAATGTATTAACCATCGGAACTGGTATTGAAGAGCACAACAACTATGCTGTTTATTTCATCGAATCGGTTAAATGGATAAAAGAAAACCTGCCACATGCAAAAGTCAGTGCAGGAGTGAGCAATGTTTCGTTCTCTTTCAGGGGAAATAATGTTGTTCGGGAAGCCATGCATTCAGTCTTCCTTTATCATGCCATTAATGCAGGTCTCGATATGGGCATTGTGAACCCGGGAATGTTGCAGATTTATGATGAGATTCCAAAAGATTTTCTTGAGAAAGTAGAAGATTTGATTTTAAACAGCAGGCCGGATGCAACCGAACGGTTACTGGAATTTGCCGAAAAAGTAAAATCGAACGGCACAAAAGAAGAGAAAAAAGACGGGTGGCGTGAGCTTCCACTTGAAAAACGGATTGAGCACGCTCTGATTAAAGGCTTGCCCGAGTTTGTGGATGAAGACATGGCAGAAGCAGTTAAAAAATATTCACCCGCATTAAATATTATTGAAGGCCCGTTAATGGACGGGATGAATATGGTGGGCGAACTGTTTGGCTCAGGCAAGATGTTCCTGCCGCAGGTAATTAAATCGGCCCGTGTGATGAAAAAAGCAGTGGCATATCTTCTGCCTGTTATTGAAGCTGACAAAGAAAAGTTTAATACCTCTGCGTCGCAAAAAAAGGTGTTGCTGGCAACCGTAAAAGGCGATGTTCATGATATCGGGAAAAACATTGTTGGCGTTATTCTGGGTTGTAATAACTACGAAATCATCGATTTGGGCGTGATGATACCCACTGAAAAGATACTTGATGCAGCCATAAAAGAAAATGTAGATGTAATTGGATTAAGCGGCCTTATTACCCCATCGCTGGAAATAATGGTTGACATTGCCAAAGAGATGGAACGCCGCAAAATAGACATCCCGGTTATACTTGGTGGTGCCACAACATCAAAAATTCACACGGCAGTAAAAATAGAGCCAGAATATTCGCATCCCGTAATTCATGTAAAAGATGCTTCGCTGGCTGTAAACGTGGTTTCGAACCTTATTGCAAAAAATGAAGAGTATATTGAATCGGTAAAAAAAGATTATGCCGAAATCCGTTCGTTTCAGGGACAACGAAAAGCCAAAGAATACATTTCGATAGAACATGCCCGTGAAAATAAATCTCAGATTGGTTGGAAAAATTCACCTGTTTATAAATCCAATTTCGTTGGAGTAAAACAGTTGATTGACTTCCCGCTTGAGGAACTCCGCAACTATATCGACTGGACTTTCTTCTTTCTGGCATGGGATTTTAAAGGGCATTACCCACAAATTCTTGCCGATGAAAAACAGGGAGAAGAAGCTAGTAAACTTTTCAGGGAGGCCAACGAATTCCTCGATGAAATAATTAATAAAAAAATGTTGCAGGCAAATGGTGTGATTGGAATATGGCCGGCAAATGCCGATGGCGACGATGTGGTTTTATATGAAGATGAAGCCCGCCAAAAAGAAATTGGACGTTTTTACCACCTCCGCCAGCAGGAAAAGAAAAAAGAAAGAGCTGCTAACCTTTGTCTTTCCGATTTTGTTGCGCCTGTTGATTCGGGCAGGGCAGATTATTGTGGTGGCTTTGCAGTTACTGCTGGTATTGGCATAAAAGAATGGACCAATAAATTCCGTGCAGAAAATAACGACTACAAAGCAATAATGCTGGAAGCCCTTGCCGACAGGCTGGCAGAAGCTTTTGCGGAGTTGTTACACCTCGAGGTTCGTAAAAATTACTGGGGTTATGTACCCGATGAAAAATTGTCGCATGATGACCTTTTAAAAACAAAATACCAGGGAATACGCCCGGCATTAGGGTATCCGGCCTGCCCGGAACATTCCGAAAAGCAAAATCTTTTCAAATTGCTTGGAGCAGAAAAAATTGGAATGAGTTTAACCGAACATTTTGCCATGCAGCCCAATGCATCGGTTGCCGGACAGTACTTTGCCCATCCCGAGTCGAAGTATTTCAGCCTCGAAAAAGTTGGAAAAGAGCAGGTTCAGGATTATGCAAAACGCAAAGGAGAAAAGATTGATTTTGTCGAGAAGTTCCTTCCGGTTAATTTGAACTACAAATAAAACTAACCTTGAATATCTGAGATCGGACTTTAGATTTTCAAGGTTAATTCATTTTAAATATCAACAGAAACAGAATGCCAAAACATTTATAAACACACTTTTTTGTAATTTTACCAGCCATTAAATAGTACAGATGAAAAAATTTAAAAACACAAGACTTTTCTATTTCATTCTTGGAATGCTGGTGATGCTTGTTTTAGACATGGTTTTTCACTTCAACAATTCGGTAGAAAAGAAAATTGACAGAGAAATAAATAAGGTTCAGAATAAAATAGATAACATACTTAACTAACCATGAAGGTAATTGACATCATAAATAATTCCGACAAAACGGTTTTCTCGTTCGAGCTTCTGCCGCCATTAAAAGGCAACGATATTTCGCGGCTTTACCGTACCATTGAAAGTTTAACTGATTTCGACCCAAAATATATAAACATAACAACGCACCGCGATGAGGTTGAATTTAAGGAGATGGATAATGGTTCGATTATAAAACAAACTGTTAGAAAACGCCCGGGGACAGTAGCCATTGCTGCAGCCATTCAGCATAAATATGGAATTCCTGTTGTGCCTCATATTCTTTGCGGAGGATTCACCAAAAGCGAAACAGAACATGTTTTAATCGACCTGCATTTCCTGGGAATAGACAATGTGCTGGCCTTACGCGGTGATGGTATTAAAGGGCAACATATTTTTAAACCCGAACCTAACGGCCATGCCAATGCCAATGAACTGGTAGGACAAATTAAAAACCTGGGAGAAGGTAAATACCTTGAAGAAGATTTAAAAAACAATACCCCGCTGGATTTCTGCATTGGGGTGGCCGGTTACCCGGAAAAACATTTTGAAGCTCCAAATATGAAACAGGATCTGGCTTACCTGAAACAAAAGGTAGATTCCGGCGCAGATTACATAGTAACCCAAATGTTTTTCGACAACCAGGTGTATTACGATTTTGTGAAAAAATGCCGGGCTATGGGAATTACAGTCCCGATTATTCCTGGAATAAAACCGATAAACCTGAAAAACCAGCTTACAGTTCTGCCCAAAATTTTCAGTATTGATTTACCACAGGAACTGGCTAATGAACTGGCAAAATGTAAAACTAATGACGACGCCCGCAAAGTAGGCACCGAGTGGGCAATTTACCAGTCGAAAGATTTAGTTGCAAACAATGCACCATCGCTGCATATTTATACCTACGGAGTTTCAGACAACGTTAGTGAGATTGTAAAAGCTGTATTTTAGGGGAAGCCCCTCC
>JBDLJS010000136.1:0-7620 GCA_039714235.1 Bacteroidota bacterium
CCCAGTTCCTTTGTTTGAAGTTCATCGAGGTTTTTAATACTGAATTCTTTGATTCTTTTTTGAATTTGTCCGGCATGTATGGAGCCTCCGATAATTACTTGTTCATACTCCTTCAAATCCGGATTCTTTTCCTGCTTCAGGTTAATAAGATGAACATCGTCTCCAAGAAAGTCTTTTAATTTGATAGCTGTTTTTCCTGTGCATCCATGAGTGGTGCAGTAGGCAATCAATGTTTTCATTATTTAATTGTTTTATGGCTTTGAGTAATAAATATAATACGTGAATTTTCTTCTAAAATTATGCCAGTTCTGAAATTAATTGTGTTAAAAATCGGTTAACTCTTGATAATTACCGGTTAAATAAAATACAAAAAGGTATTTAATTATTTAAAACAATTATTTTTGTATCGATTTTAAAAAGAACATTCCATGACAGTTAAAATGAACACAGATTTGAAAATAGATACAAACTTTTACAAAGTTGTTTTAATCAAAAATTTAACAGCAAACACATTTATATTGACTCTGCCTAAAAACAGGTTCGGTTTTGTTGCCGGCCAGCACATTTCTTTATCCATTGCCGGGGAGTATCAAAGTCGCGAATATTCAATCTATAGTGCCGAAAATGATGAGCACCTTCAGGTATTGGTTAAGGAGATTGAAGGAGGATATTTCTCGCCAAAATTAAAGTATTTAAAAGCCGGCGATTTGATTGAAGTACACGGGCCTTTTGGCAAGTTCGGTTTGGATAAAAAACGTCTCGATAATCATAAACATGTTTTTATTGCAAGCGGAACAGGAATTGCACCTTTTCACAGTATGGTTAAAAGTAATCTGGGAATAGATTACAAGGTAATTCATGGAGTAAGATATGCCGAAGAAGGTTACGGTAAAGAAGAATATGACAGCGACAGATATACGCTTTGCAGTTCGCGCGACGATAAAGGAGATTTTCAGGGCCGGTTAACCGGATACCTTAAAAGTGCAGAATTTGATAAAAATACCTGTTTTTACCTGTGTGGTAACAGCAATATGATTTTCGATGCAATGGAGATTCTGAAGGACAAGGGATTCGACAGAGAGAATATAAATGTTGAGGTTTATTTTTAGGCTATAATCAATTTAAATAAGATTATCATTCCTGCGAAAGCAGGAATCTGCTCAAAACATGAGATTCCCTCTTTCGAGGGAATGACCTTACGGTCACTTCGAGTCAATTTTTTCGCCAAAAGCCAAATCTCCGGCATCACCCAATCCGGGAACGATGAACGATTTTGGTGTCATCTCAGGGTCAACTGCACCAAGCCAGAGCGTTACATTTTCAGCTTTAATCTTTTCCTGTACATAATCTACTCCCTCCTGGCTGGCAATTATGGCAACCAAATGCACATGTTCGGGTGTGCCTTTACTATAGAGTGCTTCGTAACCAATCTCCATCGATTTTCCGGATGCAAGCATCGGGTCAGATAAAATAACAACTTTATTTTCCAGTGATGGAGAGGCCATATATTCAAATTCTATTTCAAATTCACCTCCTTCGGTGTACTTCCTGAAAGCGGATATAAAACAATTCTCGGCGCGGTCGAAAATTCGTAATAATCCATTGTGCATGGCCAGCCCGGCACGAAGAATAGTTGCCAAAACAGGCTGTTTTTTTATGGTTGGAACTTTTGCAATTCCCAGCGGCGTTTGTACATCACTTACCTTAAAATCTATTTCTTTACTTATTTCGTAAGCGAATATCTCTCCAATCCGGTATAAATTATCGCGAAAACGAAGCGGATCGGTTTGTATTGAAATGTCCCTTATTTCTGCCAGGTATTGATCCAGGATTGAGTGGTTGTTGCCTAAAATTTTTATTTCCATTGCGGTAAGTATTAAGTGAAAAAAGTATCACCGTCGCCATCCTGAAAATTCAGGTTTTCGTCGTTTTTTATTTTGAATGTACTGTAAATTTTCTGACCATATTTTTTCACATGTAAAAATGGGAATTTTCTGTTTAACAGTTCAGTTGCAAGTTCTTTTTTATAGACCGTAACCATTTCAATCCTGTTCCGGGTACAATACTTTCTCAGGAATATTGTCACTTCATTTTCAAGACCATTGGTTAGGCAAAAAAAGAGTGTTTTCAAATGTCCCTCGCGGACCGAAAAAATGAAAAAACCTGCAAATTTACCATCTGAAAATACTTTTACGGTTTTGTAGTAAAACGAATTTGAAAATGCCGAGAATGGGTACTTTTTACCTGTTTCGGTCTCTTCGTCAGATATCCATGGAAATTTAAAAACCCATCTTAATTCTTCTTCTCCACGGTTAAAAACTGTTTCAATCCCTTTCCGCTGAAGCAGTTGATAACACACTTTATCAGGGAATTTCAGTGTTGTGAATTTTATTTCAGGATTGTTTTTTCCTAGAAAGAATATGCTTTGGAAAGTAGCCCACAGGAAGATAAAAAAGTCGATAACAGAAAATACAATTTTGAAAAGAATGTTTTTGTTTGCTGCAGGAACCAGTTTCCTGGTTTTGGGGAAGAGGTAACCCCTGATGCCATTAAATTCGTGGACAGGTTTAAACCAACCTGTTTTTAAATACAGGTTTTCAGAATTTGGAGCATAATTTGTAAACATCAGCTTTTTGTCCCAATCATTAAAAGCTTCGTTTAAAAGTTTTTCCGAAAATCCTTTTCTTCTGAAATCAGGATGGACCCAATTGCCGCTACACCATCCAAACCGGATTTGATTGTTTGCTGAATTTACCGAACCGGCAAATATACTTCTGAATGCCACCAGTCTGTTTTCAATAAAACCGAGATATAAAACAGTGTCTTCTGCTGTGGCACTGGGATTTTTCAGATAAGATTTTACCCTTAATAATGAAATGGGTACAAATTCAAATTCCCGGAACATTTTGCTGTTAACAAAATTTTCCAGTTCATTCAGCCTTATTTTTTTTATCCCGAGGTTCAATGTTTTACTGTTGCTTTTCCAATTAATTTCCTGAGTTTATAATAGGTAAATTCCGATTTTAGATTAGCCGCAAAATTGCCCGGCTGTTCTGCCGGATATCGCTGCAAATGTGTTTCAATGCTGTCATGTTTTAATCCGGCAGTGCCAAAAGTAATATCGCAAATATTTTCTTCTGTTAGTCTTTTAATCAGTCTGCCAGAAATCTGGTCGTCGGTAAACGGAAAAGAAAAAGCCTTTATTTCCTGATTAATATTTTCGGTAATCCATTTCATGCTTTTTTCTACCTGTTTAAACTGTTTCTTTTCCGAAATTTTCCAGAACTCGGGATGTTTATGGCTGTGTCCCCCGATAGAAAATCCCTGCTTATGTAAATCTTTAACCTGGTTTGTAGTTAAATATGGTTTTTGCTGTTCCAGAAAAGCAGAAAAATCAAGGTTCATCATTTCTGCAGCTTCGTCGAGCTTATCGTTTTCTAAAAAATCAGACTGTAAAATATTTTGTCGGTTCAACCCGTTTTCTTCCAAAAATACTTCAGCCTCAAAACAAGGATTATTTTCTAACTCATTTAAAATCAGGCTTGCCTTATAACGGTGAAAAAGCGCTTTATTATCCACAAAACCACTATTTATAAAAAATGTTGCAGGTATTCCTTTGCGTATTAATACCGGTGCAATAATTTCGGCACACTCCCTGAGTCCATCATCAAAATTCACATGAAAAACTTTTTCTTTTGTGACACGATTTTTATAAAGATATTCCAGCGAAACAGGTTTAAAATATTTTAAGAAAAAATCCAGTTCTTTCTCAAACTCTTTACTGTTCAGGTATGGATAGTTTAAAATATGTGGTAATTTTTTATCGCCTACAACGTGGTAAAATGGGAGAAAAACCGGGGCATTCGATTTAAATAGTTTTTCGGCTGAAAATAACCGACTTGTTTGTTTACTTATAAAGCGAGGAATTTTTCTCATTTCCGACTTGCTTTTACCCACTTTAAAGGCAAAGGTAACCGATTAATTTTAAGTTGAAAATAGGTTTCGGGAGATGCACCAAATCCGCTGTAAAACCTTGCCACTCCGGGAATCATCGAGCCTTCAAAATCGAGAACCAGGTTTTTAGTTGCATTTTCTTCGATAAATTTATTAACCAGAAAATACATTGCCCGAAGTTCTTTGCCTTGCTCGTTCGATGCGGCGTTAAAATAGATTATCCTGTTTTTCCACCGACAAAAATACACCGCTGCACAAAGCTGGTTGTTTGGTGAATAAACGCCATAAATTTCTCCAAAACCTTTGTATTGGCCGTAAGCAATTATGTTTTTCAGCTTATCCAGTGAATCCTTTTCTAAATTTGTTTGAAGGTTCTCCAACTTGAAATGCATATAGTCTTCAAGCCGTATCCCCTGTACCATCGATAGTTGGTTATTATCGGATTTGGCAATGTTTCTTTTCGTGTTTTTATTGAATGAATTTGAAATTTCAGCATATTCCTTACGTAGAGGCAACAGAAAATTATTTCTTGGAATAAACGTAATATTTTCGTTTTCTTTTAACTGAAAGTTTTCTGAATTTAGCTGAAAATCGGCATATCGGAAATTATCAACCAGAAACAGGTAAAATTGTTGTGTAATCTCTTTGGGCGGTGTGGGGAAAATTCCAAGCTGCTGAGAAAACAATGGTTGATAAATGTATTTTATACCCAGTTTTTTTTTCACCGGCAGAGGCATTACAAAATCGTAATCGCCCCAAACAAGTGCGTCCCAGTACCCGGCTGTGCGGTCGAGGTGCCAGTCGTAGGCATAAATCCTGCAATTTGGAGCATCATCAATGCATCGATTCCATTTTTCGGAATCAATTTCCTTATGTGTTATATACCGAAGGTGTAATTCTTTCTTCATTAAATTGTAATACTTGCAGCCCTTTTAAATTCGGCAATTAATCTGAACCAGGTTAATTCGTTGTTCAATTTATATCTCAGCCATTGGCTGCATCAGCCCATTCAAAACCCAAGTTGTTCATTTTTTCAAAAACTTCGCGGTAGCCTTGCCACTGGCCTGTGTCGTTTACCGTTTCGTTGTGCCAGATGCTTACAAATGTACCACCAACATTTTTAACTTCCTGCATAAGGTTTTTAATATCCTCCAAAGCCTGTTCGGGAGTTAATTGCATGTACAGTCGCAATGTCCCGTCCATAACCTGAAACGGAACAATCAGCAGGTTTGTTGTGGTTTCGTGTTTCAGGTCGTAAAAATAATACGGGGTACAAATGCCTGCACGGAAACCGGTTTGTGCCGAGTATCCCATTGTGTAATCCTGCTCAATTCCGGCTTTAATTAACCGGTTGTATGTTTTCGGAAAACTCAGCCTTAAGAAGTGCTGCCTGCTTTTTGTTATTTTATTTCCGCTAATTTCTTCCAGCCTCTGTTTTTCAGTTCGCACTTTTTTCTTCCCTCCCTTTTTGCTTGCTGCAAACGACGGATGGATGCCAATATCGTACTTTTCTTTTATTTTCTGAATCAGGTTTCGGTAATTTTTATTGGTGTGTGGTATGTTTTTGTCGTACCTTCCGTAATCGCCAAGCAGGAAAAAGTATTTCACCTTGTCTTCGTTCCCTTTAAATGCAGCATCAAGGTAATCGTAAGTATCGTATGGATCTTTTTTGGCGCCTGAAAGTACTTTTAATCGCTCCCGGTATTCCGACATTCTGCCTTTTAAAAGCGATTTTGCCAACGCCCCGTTTGTTCTCCAGAATCCTTTGTGTTGGTATGCCAAGGCATTGTCAACATCAATGGTCGAAATAAATTCAAATTTTCTTTCCGGGAATTCCAGAGCCTTGAATTTTTCTTTTAATTTTTTTGCAACAAGGTTGGCCCAGATATTTACGACAGGTTTTTTCAGCAGGTTATACTTCCATAAAATACTATTTTGAACCGGGTACCGTCCCAATTTATCGCGTTGTGTTTCAAGGTACTCTTCGTGCCGGGTAACCACATAAAACGATGCGGCAAACGGATCGAACGGCAGAACTGAATCTTTCGAGCTTTCGCAAAAATATTTTTCACCCTCGTACCAAACCGAATTTATAGTTGGGGTGATTAATGCTTTGCAATGCATTATCCGGTGTGGTTTAATATAAAATTCGTTGCCGAATTTTTCGAAAGAGTAATTGATTTTTGGTAAATCAGATTTTTCGAACTCTGCAGAGTTGTTCGTAAAAGCTATATCAGTCTTTAATATCTGGGTAAAAATCAGTTTAAAAATGTACTCAATCCGTGGAGTTGTTTCTTCTGAATAGATAAGTATCATTGTAGTTGAATTTTAGACAATGTCTTAGTTTAATAATCCCTCGTCTGCCAGGCTGAGGTAACTGTTTTGCCCGATTATTAAATGGTCGAGCACCGAAATGTCCATTATTTCAGCTGCATCCTTTATTTTTCGGGTAATTTTCAGGTCAGCATCCGATGCCTGTAAGTTCCCCGAAGGGTGGTTGTGGCACAGGATAATGGAACTTGCCATTTTTTCCAGGGCAATTTTTAAAATCAGCCTTACATCAATAACAGTACCCGAAATGCCACCCTGGCTAACCATAAAAGTATCGATTATTTTGTTTCCACGGTTGAGCAGCATCACCCAAAATTCCTCATGGTTTAAATCATTTAACACAGGCTGAAAAAAATCGGCTGCATCTTTGCTCCCTGTAATTTTCATTTTGTCGAATACTTCAGCTTCTTTTCTACGTTTCCCCAGTTCGAGTGCAGCAATTATACTCACTGCTTTGGCTTCTCCTATTCCGTTAAATTTTATCAGGAAGTCGATGTTTTTCCTTCCCAAATCGTTAAGGTTGTTGTTAACGGCAGTAAGTATCCGGCGCGACAGTTCAACAGCTGTTTCTTCGGTATTTCCCGAGCCGATAAGAATGGCAATTAACTCTGCATCGGTAAGCGACCGGGCGCCTTTCGAAAGTAATTTCTCACGCGGACGGTCCTCCACCGCCCAGTCTTTAATGTTCAGTTTTTTATATTCACCCATTAGTTTTGGAGTTGATAGGCGAAAAGTACTACATATTACTGATTTTCAAAAGGGGGAGAGGGTAGTTTCAGAGCATAAAATTTATAATGACCTGTTGTGCAGTTTGACAAATATAATTTTAGAATAAGTTGAATAACTTATGTAATTGGTTGAATTATAATCGATTGAATCTTTGTGTAATTTTGTGTTTTAGTGCCTTAGTGGCATATTTTTATTTTAGCCACAATGTCACGAAATCACGAAGAATCACAAAATCAATATTTTATTCATTTAAACCGAATAAACTGATTATAAAAGTTTCAACATTCGACCTCAGAGCTTCAGGCTTGCACCTTTTTGCTTATATTTTTGACCTTTTAGCTCCCTGTTTCGACCTCGGAGGTAATAATTTCGACCTTTTAGTAAAGGCAACTGATAACAAAATAAAAGTAAAAAAAGATAAAAAAAGCAAAGATGGCGACATGGCAGAATATTTGGTACAGATATTGGATAAAAACGGAAGCATAAGAAAATCTGTTGAATCGAATACCATGGAAGTAAATATACCAACCAAGGATCTAGAGCCAGGAACTTATTTTTTACATTTAACTCTTGGAGAAGAAAGATATAAACAGCAATTAATAATTA
>JBDLJS010000137.1:0-7556 GCA_039714235.1 Bacteroidota bacterium
TTACTCACCCAAATCCTTAATGCGGATATTCCTGAATTTCAGTTCAGAACCATGCCCCAGGAATCCGATATAACCTTTTGATCGTTTTAATCCCGGGTGCTCTTTATGGTCTAAAGTTCCGTTTTTACTGGTTTCTGCAATGTCGCCATCAACAATAACCACATCGTTTAAGGTTATTTTTATTTTGTTTCCTTTAATAAAAACTTCCTCTGTATTCCATTCACCAACCGGATTAAGAAATCCCCTTTTTGCCGGAATAACACCATAAACAGATCCATGGTACTGGTAATCCTGGAGATTGGCATAAATAGGTGCAGTGTTGTCGAGAATTTGAAGCTCCATTCCAACATAGGCAGCATCGCCTTCAAGCGGAGTACGGATGCCAAGGCCGTTGTTAGCGCCCGGAGTCAGCTGAAATTCAAAACGATAAATAAAATCGCTGTATTCTTTTTCAGTAAACAGGTTACCATGCCCGCCCATTTTTGGATTTACAATTAACTCGCCATTCTCGGCATAATAATCGGTTTTGTTACCCTGCCAGCCATCCAGATTTTTACCGTTGAAAAGCGAAACAAATCCTTCTTTAATCTCTTCCTGAGTAAGTCCTATTTCTTTTGCATTTATTTCTCTGACATAAATATCGCGGAAAGCCAGCTCATTTCCGTGGGCCTGTAATTCGATTGTTCCACTTTCGAAAATCGGAACGCTGCGGTCCCAATAGTTGTCCATGCGAACATTGTCAACCACCAGTTCGCCGTTCAGGTATATCGTTACATTTTCACCAATCATGGTTATTTTGAAAGTATTCCATTCATCAATAGGGTTATCAGCTACTTTCAGCGGATTGCGAACATTATCAGCATTGTTGTTGTATAAACCGCCAGAACCAACCTGTGCACCAACTTCAACACGGGAGGTATCCCAAATTTGCACCTGCGGCGTTCCACGAAGATAGATTCCGCTGTCGCCTTCTTTGGTTATCAGCCAGTCAACAATCATTTCAAAATCTTTGTATTTTTTGGCTGAAACAAGGTTGGCTCCATGTCCGCTGAAAACAATTTTTCCGTCTTTTACACTCCAGTTCTCCAACATTTTTTTGTTGGCCTCTTCCTGGGCTTTTTCACGCTCTGAATCGCTCATTTCAGCTATTTTAATTGGATTACCACCTGCAATCATTCCCTGCCAGCCTTCGAGATTTTTACCGTTGAACATCGAAATAAATCCTTTTTCCTTTGGCATTTCATCCAGGTATTTTTTTATGTTGATTTTGTCATACTGACTGTCCTCTCCGGTAAGTGCTGCTTCAGCTTTTATTAGAATACTGCGAACAATATCGCCGGTGAATCCATTGTTTTGGTTGCCGCCTGGTAATGCAATCCTCATAATCGAGCGTGAAGTTGCCTCTGCCAGATCTTCTTCCCCTAGAAATTGTTCAAGATAAATCAGTGACAGGAAGGTTTTTAAATGACCAATTGAAGAAATAACATTGTTTTTGTCTTCGTTCGAGGTGGCATAAGACATTATTTTCCGGTATTGCAATATTTTCTGATCGTCGGGTAATTCTGCCGAACGGACCATTCTTACAAAGTTTGAAAATGCCTGTTGCTGATAATCTACATCTGCAGTTTTACAGATTTCGTACAACGATTTGGAGGCCGGGTAATCTTTCCAATTTGTCAGCGCCACGAAAGAAGCTTCTTTCAAATCTCCATCAGAAGAATTAAAATATCCGGTTGCAGTTTTTAATGCAACATCGCCTCCAATTTCCGGAAGAATTTCTATAAACCTTGCTTTTTTATTCGTGTTGCTGGTGTGCATTAAAGCCGTAAGAACCTTACCATCAGCTTTTTGTTCTGCTTCAATTCCTTCAGTGGCAGCCACAACAGCCAGTTGGGTTTCCACAATTTCAATACTATCGGAAACAGCCAGTAAAAGTTCGATCAATTCATCAGTATTTTCGTAAGTAGAAATTCTTTTTAATGCCCTGAAAGCGGCTGCTTTTTCGTCGGTGTCAGACGACGATGTTAAAGCAAAAATTTCGTTGTAGTACTGAGTGCCTGCTTTTACTGCAATAATGTCTGTAAAGGCCGCTTTTGTCTCTCCCGAAGTTTTGTCGAGCTCACCGGCAACGGTGTATAAATGATTGTTATCGAGTAACTGATTTAATACTGCTTTTGTGGTATTTATGTCTTTCCCGGCTGCCAGATGTTCAGCCATTGCAGGTATTGCTTTTGTTCCCTGCAATTTTCCAAGGGCAATTACTGCCTCCTGGCGAACAGTTTCTGACGAAGCGTTTAGATTGTCAACTACAAACTCGATAGCAAGCTGGTCTCCCCGGCGGCCCAGCATTGAAATAATGTCGGCTTTAACTTCAACAGAAGCTGTTTTTGCTTTTTCAATCCATTTTCGTGTATCGGCAACACCTCCAAGGTTTTCGGCTGTGTTTAATACCGAATAGCGAAATGGTTTGTTATTGTTATCCACCGCATTCAGTAAAAGAGGAGTAGCTTCGTAACCCAGGTATTTAGCATAAATTGACAAAGCTGATGAATAATTGTGTAACTGATCAGACGAAGAATTGGCCTTAAAAATTTCTTTACAGGCTTTTTTCATTAGTTCCGTTTGATTTTGCTCGCCTAAACGTTTGGTATAATTGATAAATGCTTCGGCTGCCGCTGTAGGTTCGTATTTAAAATCAGCTGCTGTTGCTGCTTTTAACATGGTTTTATACGAATCGGGCGAACCTATATTTGCCAGTGCTGTTAAAGCTGTTTTACGCATAAAAGGCTCATCGTCATTTACAAACGGTGTAATTTTATTTACTGATCCTTCGCACTTTAATTCACCCAATGCCCGTACCAGGGTTTGTAGGGTTTTTCCTTCAGCCTGAGGCAATGCTGCCAAAAACTCTTTTGCAACAACCTTGCTTTTCATCGACAAAAGCACCTGCGTTGCCGGTTCGCAAAAGTCTGAATCTGTTAAATATTCCGATAGAAGAGGAATTGACTTTTCACCTGCAACAAGGTTGAGTTGATTGATTAAAAATGTTTTAACCTCAACATTATCTTGTTCTTTAATGGCTTTTAAGAAGTGTTCTTCAGCAAAAGACCTGGCTTCACACTTCCCAAACTGGCTGGCATAACGGGCAAAGCTGTTCAGTACAAAACGCACGGCTGTATCGTCACCTTCGCCGGGAGGTGTTAACATGGAAGTAAATTCTTGAAATCCATCTGTTCCCATTTCGAGGATTTCATTCATCGCCTTATCACAGTGTTCCAGATTTTTTGTCGGCATTTGAGCCAGAACATCGGCTACCCTGGTATCTAAAGTACGGTTATCCTGTGCGAAACTTCCTGTTGTAAGTATTGCCAGTATCAGGATTGTAATCAGTTGGAATATATTCTTATTCATTTTTTTCATTATAAATAATCATTAATAAATAATAAATTAAATCGTCCACGGAGCCCGCATTGGCTGGTTAATTAAACGGTTTGCACCTTCGTCATCAACGAACTCCAGTTTATCGGGATCGAAGTTGAGCGAGCGACCCAGCCGTACTGCGATGATTCCGAGGTTTACCAGAGTAGCAGAGCGGAATCCGTTCATCTCATTTAGTGCGAATTTTTTGCGCGTTATCACCGATTCGGTGAAAGTTCCAATTTGTGGTTCCGGTTCTGGCAGGGTTTCAATAAAACTTTTTAGGTTTGGAATATCTGATCGGAATCCCTGGAATATTTTTCCATTTGGCCCTTCAATGTAGGCCGCGTCTTTGTCACGATTTTCACCATCAAGAATAATCTGGCAACCATCGGCATAAGTATAGATTATCCTTCTCCACGAACTCACTGCATCGTAGTGTTGCTGAGGTGCATCAACATCAATCCGAATTGGGCTGGTTTCATCTTTGCCCAGCATGTATTGAACCGGATCGAGGTAATGTTGTCCCATATCTCCAAGCCCTCCACCGTCGTAATCCCAGTATCCACGGAAACTGGAGTGAACGCGGTGTGGATGATAAGGTTTGTATGGAGCAGGCCCTAACCACATGTCGTAATCCAGGTTTTCGGGAACCGGCTGCTGGGTAAGATTATGTTTCCCACTCCAGAAAAATTTCCAGTCGTACCCGGTAATTCCGCTGACCGTAACTTTTAGCGGCCATCCAAGAATTCCACTGTCAATTACTTTTTTTAGCGGTTTTACATCGGTTCCTAATCCATAAAATGTGTCTTTAAACCGGAACCAGGTATTCAATCGAAACATGCGCCCGTGTGCATTTACGGCTTCAACTACCTTTTTGCCTTCGCCAATAGTGCGGGTCATTGGTTTTTCGCACCAGATATCTTTGCCCGCTTTGGCCGCTTCAACCGCCATAATTCCATGCCAGTGCGGAGGTGTTGCAATGTGCACAATGTCCACCTCAGGTAATTGGCAAACCTCCCTGAAATCGTGGAAATGCTTCACTTTGTAGTCAATCTGGCTTTGTGCTTTTTCAAGGTGGAGTTTATCTACATCGCAAATGGCAACCACTTTGGTTCTTTCGTAAGGAATATGGCCACGGCCCATACCTCCAACCCCGATAATCGCCTTGGTCAGCTGGTCGGAAGGCGCCAGAAAACCATTGCCTCCTAAAACGTGGCGGGGAATTATTGTAAATCCGGCACCTGCTGCAAAGGCACTTTTAAGAAATGTCCTTCTTGAAGTTTTGTTATTAGTCTTCATATTTAATTGGTTATAGATTATTTTTTAACGGAAGTCGTCCCGAATTCCCGGGAGAAGACCGATATTTATTTCAGGTTTTAAAAATAGCAAAGTTTTAAAATTAATCCTAAAGAAATAGACACTTTATAAAAAATTAAGAAACTGAGGCTTGCATGTTTTCTGGCTGTCGAATTTATAATTTGTTGAAAAATATGGTACGCTAACTCAAGGATAGTTCGGTTGGTTTTCTATCTTTAGAAGCTCGAAAAAACTTAACTATATAGCATGAAGAATATTCCCGTTATTAACGTCACTGGAAAATCGCTAGCCGAAACTTATGAAACAGCCTTAATTTATTTGTACGGAAAAGGAACCAGGTTTAAAACACAGTACGATAAACCAGGCGATCCGTTGAGTATTGACTGTACAATGAACATGACCATCGAGGAACCAGAGACCGATCCGATGATACACATGGCGTTTCCGGGGGGGATTGACGATTTGAAAGAGTATGTTCTGGAGTTGAAAGGGTATAAAAACCACTGGGTAAAAAATATGAATGATGAAAAAGATACCCGGTGGGAATATACTTACCATGGACGGTTAAAAAATTACGGGGTTTGGAAAGATTTGGTTGATGGCGAGTCGACAGAAACAGGGCCATTTAAAGTTGACCAGATTGAAAATGTGATAAATAAACTCTCTGAACAACCTTTTACACGCCAGGCACAAATGATTACCTGGATGCCAAATCTGGATACTTCGTGTTACGATCCTCCATGTCTGCAGTCGCTCTGGTACCGGATTTTAGAGGACGAGGACGGAATTTACTGGCTGAACAGCAACATTCGTTTTCGCAGCAACGATGCCTGGGGTGCAAGTTTTATGAATATGTTCGGGTTTATTCAGTTTAATAAAGAGATTATTGCAGCGGGAGTTGCAGAAAAAACAGGAAAAACAGTAAAACTTGGCCGTATGAACTGGCAGGCCGATTCGTATCATATTTACGGAAAAGATATTAAGGCTGCCAAAGAACGGTTATTCGAACGGGTGAACGACATGGCCTTTGAAGAAAGGACTATGCCTTTTAACGACCCTTTTATCCGAGAGATGTACGATAATGCCGAACCGGCTGTTATTCAGAAAATTAAAGAATACGACGAGAGGCATTAGACTGCAGGGAGGGCGAAGCTTACCAGGGAAATCAATAAATTTTATTGAATTTTTCTTTCAACAATTTTTTCACCTCATCCATCGGAATTTTTTTTCCTAGCTCCTGCTGAATGGAAGTTACCCCAAAACTATTAAATCCGCATGGATTGATGTAGTTGAAATAGCGCATGTCGGTATTCACGTTCAATGCAAAACCATGCATGGTAACGTACCGGCTCACACGAACGCCAATGGCACAAATTTTTCGGGCACGTACTTTGTGGTCAGACTCCAGCCACACACCGGTTGCCCCTTCTTTTCTTCCTCCCGTCAAACCGTATTCGGCAATGGTTTCAATAATGGCATTTTCCATTTTTTCGATGTACTCGCGAACTCCAATTTTAAAAAAATCAAGATCGATAATGGGATAACCAACCAATTGACCCGGGCCATGGTATGTGATATCGCCGCCACGGTTTATTTTATAGTACGTAGCTTCTATTTTTTTCAGGAAATCGGCATTGGCAAGCATATTTTTTTCATCGCCGCTTTTACCAAGCGTATAAACATGAGGGTGCTCAACCAGTAAAAAATAATTCTTTTCTGACGGACTACCGGTTTGTTTTTTATCGGTAACCACTTCTGCCAGAAATTCTTCCTGTAAATCCCAGCACTCCTTATAATCTTTAAAACCAACGTCTATGTAATTAAATCTTGCCATTCTTCTATTTTTGTACAGACGCACGGCTGTGCGTCTCTGCATTTTACGCATTCACATGCGCTTCAGCCCGGTACGAACTTCTCACCAATGGCGAGCTTTCAACAAAACTGAATCCTTTTTCAAGGCCGATCTTTTGGTATTCCTCAAATTTTTCCGGTTTAATATACTTAACCACCGGCACGTGTTGTGTTGTTGGTGCCAGGTATTGACCGATGGTCATCACTTTACAACCAACTTCAAGCAAATCATCCATGGTTTGCAGAATTTCTTCCTCGGTTTCTCCCAGTCCCAGCATTATTCCTGATTTTGCAATCCCGTGGTTTTCTGCAATATATTTTATCACCTCAAGGCTCCTGCGGTATTTCGCGGCAGAGCGGATATTGGGTGTTAACCTTTCAGTTGTTTCCAGGTTATGCGATATAACATCTGGTTTGGCATCGATAACCTTTTGTATAAGCTCCTCTCTGTCTTGAAAATCAGGGATAAGTACTTCAATTCTTGTGTAAGGATTTACCCGTTTTACCTCCCGTATTGTTTCTGCCCAGATTCCTGCTCCCAGATCATCTAAATCATCACGGTCAACAGAGGTAATTACACAGTGTTTCACCCCCATTATTTTTACCGATTCGGCAAGCCTTTTAGGTTCTTCCAAATCGGGAGAAAGCGGCTTCCCGGTTTTTACAGCACAAAATTTACAGTTGCGCGTACAAATGTCGCCAAGTATCATAAAGGTTGCAGTTCCGCGGTTCCAGCATTCACCAATATTCGGACAATTGCCGCTGGTACAAATAGTATGTAATCCGTGTTTATCTACCAGGTTTTTTACTTTGGAGTAGCTTTCTCCTTTTGGCATTTTCATTTTCATCCACCTGGGCAATCGCTGCCTTCCATTCAACTCATGAGTCATATCAAAAAAATTTTCTGCAAATGTAAGACAATAAACAGTGTCTGCCAATGTAAAATTGATAAACTCCCACCTAGTGTC
>JBDLJS010000138.1:0-7211 GCA_039714235.1 Bacteroidota bacterium
GTACTACAACCAGAGAGATTGCATAAACCTTTTTTTTATTAAATACTTGATTGATTTCTTGCATAATTTATAGATAGGTTGTCAAACAATATATTTGAAGAATTAGAGCTCTATCTCTTCGTCTGTTACCCAACCGTTTTTCGATATTGTCCTGGTACAAGTCCCCTTACCAAACATTATATCAACTTTCCCTGCCAGGCTTGTGTTAAAATGAACCTTGCTTACACATGATTCTGACGGAGTTATACGAAGAGTTCCATTCTGTTCCTGAACCTCACAGTTCCAGGTAATATAGCTACCATCTTCTTTTTGATGCACGTATGACGAAGTGAGGACAAGCTCTCCCAAACATTTAAATATTTCATGCACATCGTTGTCGCAATTTCCACCATCATAGCCCCAATAGCCAGTCACCCAGGTATCTGCAGGTGCTTTATACCAATCGCTTATCATTGGCATATACTGCTCACCAATAATTCCCGGAACATGTTTACCTTTGCCTTTGTTTTCAGTATCTTCAATAAAAATATTGGCTTTAACATATGGGTCAGGGACAAATGCCCAGTTAAGTTTGTCTGTTTCAGGATTAATAAGCTGGACACACGAACCCAGTGCATTTTTCATCTGAATTAAATAATCCGCATTACCTGTTAATTCATACATGTATTTCAGTCCATATATCCTCCATGCAGACCACCCATGGGGTGAATTTAACATATTTGGGAAAGTAAGAATATCATATTGCGATTCCCAGAACCGCAATGACCCACCATTCATGCGTGAATCAGGAATAACTATCTGAGATAAGCAGCGGTGTCCATTTAAAAGAAACTGTGCTGCTTCAATATATCGTTTCCTTTCCGGGGAATCTTCAGGCTGTAATAAGGCAAATAGTGCTATCTGTCCATAACCCGATGCAATCATACAATCTTCGTAAGTCATCTCACCCTCTGTTTGAACATTGTCCAAACTCAGAGTAAGTTCATCAATAGCCTTTTTTACTGAATGGAAATGCCTTTTATAGTTTTCCTTCCACTCAGGAGAAACTGTAACGAGCTTCTTTTCCTCCTCCATTACTTCCATTATCGACTTAGCCACATATATTACAGAAGTATAATGAACTTTACCATTACGATAAGCACCATCTGAAGATTGTTTTGTAAGGATAAAATCAGCCAGGTTCGCAGCAGCCCTGAGATCTTTAATGTTTTTTGTAGCCTTGTAGCGTTGTACAAACAAGGAAGCCATCATAGAATGATTTTGAATCCTGTCGTGCCAGCTTGTAGGCAAATTAGTAATCGTATCGTACATTAAAGGATAAATCTCATCAAATTTAGTATTGATCTTTTCATCCCATTGTGTGTCGGGAAATATTTCCTGTGCAATATAGCCAGAGAAGAGACCATACCAACTTTCGGTATGAGAAGAGGCTTTTTGAGGATAATTTACTGCAGCTTTCCGTGCACTAAGTGCGTAATGAGACCACGGATAACGTAATGTGATATTCGCTTCAGTAATCTTCTCTGTATTATTTTTCGCTGTAATTTTGTAAACACCTTTATTTTGTGTTGGCGAAAAATTAAATTGGTAAATACCTTTTGCCTTCTTTTGAGGTTTTATAGTTTGTTTGGAATTATCAGGGCCTGTAATTTCAACCTTAGGTTTCGAATTTGAATAAACATTTACAATTGCTGTTTCGCCTTCACCTATTGAATACAAGTCACTTTCAATCATTGAGGCTCCTGTTACAATTGCAGTATGTTTGATAACAGAATTAACAGAGGTAAGCTCCTCAAGTTGAATAACCCATTCGCGTTTTTCTCCAGTTAACAACCTATCTGAATTATTGGGATGTCTTTCTGGTAATGGTGCAGGATTTAACAGGTCTAATGAAATAGTACGAATAAGGTGTCCACTACCAAAGCCATTCGCTTTATTGTTATACATCAAACGATATGAAGCAATAGGATTTGGTGATGTGATTGACAGGATACGTCCATTAGGGTTCATCAAATATCCCCAGAAATGAGTCTTCTCGCATCGCAATAGTGTTGGAAAAAACACCGAACGCCATTCAGGATATTTAACCATAGCTGTATTAATGCCCAACTGCATTGTAAATTGCAGGTCGGTTAATACATTTCCGCTTTTATTCTGGCAAGTAACAATAACATTTATTGAATTATCTTGAAACAAATATTTCAACGAATAGCTAATTGAATCGTTTTCACCGTAAAAAACGGATTGGTCAGCCTTTTCAGCTTTTAATAAAAGTGGCTTGCCATTTAATAAAAGTGATGGGCCTGCAAATTCATCATTCCTGAATTCTATTGGTTCTGCATCACTGTTTAAGGCAGTTAATGAAAGTGATAATAGATTTCCTTTCTCTGAAATTGATCCCTCAACTGTTCCTGTTTTATTAGTCATTAAACTTTGCCCAAAGCAATGATTCGAATAAACATGAAATAATAAAAAAAATAATACAAAGTATTTAGCCATAATGTATTCTTTAAAATATTTAATGAAAATAGTAGAAACTAAAATCCCCGGTCATTCATCTCCATAATATCGGAGTAAATAATGACCGGGGAAATACAGATATTATTAATATCCAGAATTTTGTATTACAGCACCTTTGCTCTCAACAATAGCACTATTAGGTATTGGAAACCGTACTTTATGGGGTGCAGTCTGATTATTAGGAATTAGTTTTGCATATTCTATATATTTTCCAAAACGAATCAAATCTTGCCTTCTATGCCCCTCACAATATAATTCATGGCCTCGTTCTAATAACAGGGCTTCATTAAATTGTTCTTGATTTAATCCTAACTCTAAATTATCGAGTCCAGCCCTGTTTCTTACCTGGTTAATTAAGCTGTAGGCTTCTTGATTTGGTCCACTATTTTTATTATTAATAGCCTCGGCCAGGCACAACAACACATCAGCAAATCGATATGCAGGGATATCGTGCCCTGAAGCATAACCTACATGACTTGGATCAACTCCAAATTTGACTGGAAGTGCTCCTTTTGCCAGGTGAGCATCAGGGTTTTGTTCATTATAAATCACCCCATCAGTACCTTCGTATTCCCCAATAATCCCACTTAACCGTTCATCATTTGGTTCATATGTATTATAAAACGCCCAAGGCATCCGGTAACCACTCCATTTTTGCACGTTAATTGGGTATGGATAATTATACGGAAGGGTATGTGCATGCCAGGCATTTTCATTATTAGATACATTACAGGGAATTGCAAGAATTACCTCCTCGTTCTGCTCATTATCTACCTCAAAAATATCGTTATAATTGGGTTCAAGCTTATAGCCATATTCTGGCTTCATTATTTCACGGGCTGTTTCCTCGGCTTTCACCCAGTTTTTTTCCATCATATAAAGCTTAAGCAAAATAGTTTTTGCAGCACCCTTTGTAATTCGACCCCAATCGGCTGAAGAATATGAGTAAGGCAAATCTGTAGCGGCTTCAGTTAACTTTGTTTCAATGTAACTCATGAACTCGGCATCCGAAGGCCTTTCAATAAATACTTCCTCTTCTATATTTTCTAAAACCTCAGGAGGGGCAACAGGAACCGGTCCGTATAAATCATAAAGGATAAAAGCCATCCATCCCTGAATACCTTTTATTTGGGCATTATACCTTTTTTTTACATCATCAGTAACAGGCGATTCATTTATGTTCTTCATTACCTGTTCTCCTCTGCTCAGCCAGTTGTATCTCCAGTAACTACCATCTACTCCCTTGGTATTTTCTGCTGTCCATGAGTGTTCATTAAAAGCGGCCCAGGTTCCACCATCTCCCCATTGGCAATCCATAACATCAGTTGTCGCCTCAGTGAAAATGGTTATTCCTTGTCGCCCTGTTCCATAAATCCCACCCCATGGGCCATTATTAAATGTTGAGTACATTGCAGTTACTGCATTCTTTACATCTGCTTCATTCTGGAAATAATTTTCCGGATATATCTGATTAAAATCTTCTCTTTCTAACTCTATACAGCTATAAAAAGCTTGCATAAAGAAAATCGCAAAAACTATATAAATTATTTTTTTCATCTTTTAAAATTTTGGTACAGTTAAAACTTTATTTCAACACCAGCAGTAAATGTACGTTGGTTTGGATACGAAACACCGCCACCTGTTTCCGGATCCATGCCCGAATAAGGTGATATCACCAACAAGTTCCTGGCACTGGCGAAAAACCTTATCTTTTCAAATCCCTTTGGTTTTATATGCGAAGGCAATGAGTAACCTAGGGTTATATTGCTTAAACGAATAAACCAGGCATCTTCAATATATAAATTCCCAGTTCCGTATGCAGAATTCGCTTGGAAGATAGAAGGAACAGATGCATTTTGATTGTCGTACGACCACCTGTCAATAATGTCAATGGGCATATTTGTACCATCTTTTAGTCGAAACGACTCACCTTCATAATATGTTTTATTTTCATTCGTTTTCAACCTGTTTGCCATTCCGTAAACATATACGTTCATATCAAAATTTTTGTAGCTGAAAGAATTATTAAATCCAAACGAGATAGGTGTATTATTTCCAATATTCACCAAGTCAGCTTTATCAATTTTCCCATCAGGACTCCCCAAATATTGCGGTTTCCCATTTTCGTCTAAAATCCTTTCTCCTTCACCATCAACCAAATACCCATCTACGTCTTTCAATTTTACAGTTCCCGGTATAGCTCCCGGCATATGTGCAACATCTTCTCCCTCCTTCACTAATCCATCGGATAAGTATGTCCACCAAGTTCCCCAAACGGCTTGTTCTTCATCATTAATATCGGGTTTCCAGGATGCGTCGCGCTTACGCCAGCGGTCTTGGTAATAAGTAAGCGTAAAGTCTGTTGTCCACTTAAGCCCTCCCCTGTTGATATTCATAGTACTTAGCTGAAAATCAACACCTCTGGTTTGTTTCTCCGCATCAAGATTCGAACGAATGCTATTAATTGCATGGTACGACAACAAAGGTTTATTTCCAAGCAAATCGGTAATTACACGGTCATACACTTCAATTGAACCTGAAATGTTATTATTAAAGAATCCAAAATCCAATCCTAAATTTAAATCGGTTTGGGTTTCCCATTTCAAATTCGGGTTTCCTATATTTGCTAAGCCAATGCCGCTTCTTGAAACACTACCAAACCCATAGTTCCAACCCGGAGTATAATAAGTAAGTACTCCCGAAAGATTATCGTTACCTGTTTGACCATATCCTGCTCTTAATTTAAGGTTACTCAGCCAATCGTTGTCAGTAAGAAAATCTTCCTCATTAATCCTCCATGCCACTGATACACCCGGGAAAACACCCCATTGGTGATTTTCAGCGAAATTTGAAGAACCATCAACCCTTAAATTAACGGTCAATAGATATTTACCATTATATGTATAATTAAATCTAGAAAAGAAAGAGGCTAACTCTGAAGATCCACCATACGACCCTACATCCGGTTTTTCTTTTTCTCCCAAAGCAAGGTTATGGTATTTTACACCATCATACGGGAATTGGGTATTGCCTGCATTAAAACCTTCCCAATAAAATTTTTGATACTCGTACCCTCCCATAATACTTAAATCATGCTTTTCTGCAATTGTGCGAGAATATTGGGAAATGAAGTTAAGAAGAAGGTCGCTTTTTAAGCCCATTGATTTTGATGCCTGTCCTCCAACACGGTCACCATATAATGTTGTGGTAGGTACATAGGTATTCCTTAGACTCATGTTTTTATTAATACCCGCAGTTAACTTTAATAAAAGTCCTGTAACCGGCCTTGCTTCAATATAAGAGTTAATTAATAGATCTTCGTTATTTGTTTGATCATCACTCTCTAATAAGGAAACCGGGTTAGGGATAAAAGATTGGTCTGGATCTAAAACATAAATCCCCAAATCATCTTTTACAGGCAATAATGGATTAAACTGTAATGAAGAACGTATGACACCGGAATGCTCATTTCTGCCACCACCTAAAGGAACATTATCTTCTTTTATTAGCGTAAAAGCAGTTGATATACCAACTTTTAGCCAACTTGCTA
Organism: Bacteroidota bacterium; assembly: GCA_039714235.1. Classification (GTDB taxonomy): domain Bacteria; phylum Bacteroidota; class Bacteroidia; order Bacteroidales; family Prolixibacteraceae; genus Draconibacterium. The sequence goes on from JBDLJS010000138.1 coordinate 6,071, forward strand.
GTTCCTGGTCGAGATTTAACCTACCGGAATACCTGTTAAATGCGTTTGTTTTAACAATACCATCTTGTTGAAAAGTACTAAGGGAAAGAAGGTATTTGGTTTTATCGCGACCACCAGTCATTGAAATATCGTGCTGGCTTATTGAACCAGGTCTGGTTACTTTCTCAAGCCAATTTGTACCACCCGCAAAATTATTAATTTCCTGATCGGTATATTTATTCCCTGGATAATTATTTTCTACTTCGTCCCATGTTTTATCTCCATAAGGAGCTACTCCATTATCGCGCATCCAAACCTCTTTTATAACTTCATTCCTTTGGCTCATAAAATCTTTTGGCCCAAGCATTTCAGGGAGATTATATAAGTTTTGAACTGAATAAGAACCGCTATACTCGACTACAGCTTGGCCTTTAGCTCCACGTTTGGTCGATATGATAATTACACCTCCCGCTGCCCTCGAACCATAAATTGAAGTAGCACTGGCATCTTTTAAAATCTCAATTGATTCAATATCGTTTGGATTAATTGTGTTTAATGTTGTGGCTTTAGAACCTGAGTTATACCTATTTCCACTTCCTGCCTCACCTTTTCCTGTGATAGGAAAACCATCAACAATAATTAAAGGGCTCCGACCAGTTGCAGACCCGCGAATTTGCCAACTAATTCCCCCTCCGGGTTGTGCACTGTTATTGACAACTGTAAGTCCGGCAGCTTTACCGGCAATTGCCTGACCAACAGAAGATGCTCCAATTTTTTCTAACTGATCTGCTTTTACAGATGCTACAGCCCCGGTAAGGTCACTCTTTTTTACAACTCCGTAACCTATAGCAACCACTTCCTCAATGCCAATAGCATCAACTAACAAAGTGATATTAATTGAAGTTTGATTACCAACTTCAATTTCCTGTGTTAGCATTCCTACAAACGAGAATTGCAGGATGGCACCATCAGGCACATTTGTGATGGTATAGTTTCCGTCCATATCAGTAACCGTTCCCTGGGTCGTTCCTTTAATTAAAACGGTAACACCGGGTAGTGGCTCGCCTGTGTCGTCGGTTACTTTACCGGAAATGGGGTTTTGCTGTTGCGAAACGATTTCTGAATTCGTTTTTGTATTCTTCGATTGCACCAGAATTAACTT
>JBDLJS010000139.1:0-6986 GCA_039714235.1 Bacteroidota bacterium
AGCTTTTCGTTTAAACTCTTAATCTGGGTTTCAAGCGTTTTCCTCTTTTTAATTGTTTTCGAAAGGGCCAAAGCATCGCTAACGGCTTCTTTATCGTATGTTTCTAGAATAATGTAATAATACTCTTTACCCAGGAATACAGCTTTTAAATTTCTGTCAACATTATTGGCAATAAATTCAATAACGCCATTATCTTTCCCATTTCGGTACGACACCTTTTCCCATTTTGCCTCCATAAAATCGCTTCGGTGATTATCGGGTGTGCCCACAGATATTTCCTCAGTTCTGGCATCATCTCCGCTGTCGTAAACACGTAAACCGGTATGGTTCAGCCAGTTTTCTCCATGGTAATTGCTGCTTAAATACAATTCGCCACGTTCGTCGAGATGAACCTGAATATACGAACGATCCCAGGCGCGTTTAAATGTTTGTCTTTTATGAATGTACTGGGTATACCTGTCGAACTCGGTCTTTTCCTTCACAAAATTCTTCTCCAGATCAGCAATTAAAATATTAACTGAATCCACTTCAGCTTCTTTCCGTTGCAACACCTCGAAACGAATTTCGTTTGCCAGGTTTTTGGCAGCATTTGCCACATACATGGCCTCGGGGTACAATTTTGGGATACTGTCTAACCGGAGCAAAGCTGCAGTTGTGTCTTGTTTTTCGAGCAAAATTTTTGCCTGGTTTAGTTTTACCCTTGCCTTATCTTCATCCGACGGGCCACAAGCAATAAAAATCAATGCTAAAATTATTGCGATATATTGAACAGAAATTCTCATTTTTATTGTTTTTGGTAAAATTAGTATTTTAATAAGAACGTAGTACCGGAATTGTAATTATGATGAACACCAATTCAGTTAATTTTTTTGAAAATAATCCTGTTGAATCCAATAATTCAGGCAGCGAACTGGTTATAGCGGGCTGGCGCCTTTCAAATCCCGAAAATATGGGTAAAATAATCAGGCTGGGGCATAACGTAAATGCAAAAACAATCCTGTTTATTAAAGACGATGAGGTTCACCGCGAATCAAAAATTAAAAAGACGGCGGGATTTTCGTTCAATCAAACTGAATGGAAATTTATTTCGGAGAAAGAATTTATATCTGACTACCTTCCCGGGAATAACCTTGTTGTTCTGGAAACCTGCGACGGAGCTAAAAATATTTTTACCGAAAAATTACCGTCAAAAACCATTATACTGGCCGGCAGCGAATCGCACGGGTTGCCTGAAAATATTATTGAAAAAAGTAACTATAAAGTATTTATTCCAATGCCCGGCGGCTGTAAATCGATGAACATTTCCAATGCACTTTCGGTGGCAGTGTTTGAATGGTTCAGGCAGCAAAATTATTGAACCGTCAATCCATATTAATATTTGACAATAAAGAATTAACATCAAAATCACACAACGCTTAATAGATTATTTCTATCTTTAAAACAAAAATCAACTTTCGTCATGATTACCTTAACCCAATTGGAGTATATAGTTGCCGTTGATACCTACCGGCATTTTGGAAAAGCTGCAGAAGCCTGTTTCATTACTCAGCCAACTCTTTCGATGCAAATTAAAAAGCTCGAAGAAGATTTGGAAATCATCATCTTCGACCGAAGCAAACAACCGTTGATTCCTACTGATGTCGGGCAACGCATCATCGAACAGGCACGAATTGCCCTTAAGCAGTCGGATGAAATTTACAACATCGTAAAAGATCATAAAAACCAGATTTCAGGGATGCTTCGTATCGGAATCATTCCTACAATGGCACCGTATTTACTTCCGATTTTTATCGGTCATTACAATAAAAAGTATCCTCATATTAATATAAAAATTTACGAGCGTACTACCGAAAACATTATAGAACTTCTACATAAAGACCTTATTGATGTGGGAATTCTGGCCACTCCTTTAAAAGAGGAGAAAATTATAGAAAAACCGATTTTTTATGAGGAGATGCTGGTATATACGAATCCTTCTCATCACTTGCACACAAAAAAAGAAATTCGGTTAACCGATATTCATACATCAGAAATATGGCTTTTAACAGATGGACACTGTTTCCGCGACCACGTAATTAATTTATGCTCGTCGCTTGAACAGGAAAACAACATGTTACCATTCTATTTCGAAGCAGGCTCGCTGGAGGCAATTATGAACATTATCGACCTTGAAGGTGGCATAACTTTAATTCCTGAACTGGCAAAAAACTGTATGTCAGGTAAAAGACTTGATAACGTTAGAACCTTTTCGGATATTAAACCTTTACGGGAAGTCGGGCTGGTTTATTCGCGGCATTTTGCAAAACACAAACTCATTAATCTGCTCTGGAACGAAATTATTGAAGTTATACCTGAAACTCTGAGGGATATAAGCCGGGGTACCATGGTTGAGTGGAGATAATACCAATTTGATTTACTAATAATCTTTATTTATTTGCGGCATAAAATCTTTTTTTACCCGATTTTTATTTCTGGAAAAAATATTTACCTTTGCGCCGCTAAATGCGGACGTGGCGGAATTGGTAGACGCGCTAGACTTAGGATCTAGTGCCATACGGCGTGGGGGTTCGAGTCCCTTCGTCCGCACACAAAACCGCCGACCTTGCTTTTTAGCAGGTGTTGGCGGTTATTAATTTTAAGGCAGTTGATTTAAATTTAATCGTATGAATATTACAAGAGAAAGTATCGACAATGTAAACGCAGTAATCAATATTACAATTGAAAAAGCGGATTACGAAAAACAAGTGGCTGATGTTTTAAAAGATTATCGTCAGAAAGCCTCTATACCCGGATTCAGGCCTGGGAAAGCTCCTGCCGGACTGATTCAAAAGAAATATGGAACTGCTGTTTTGGTTGAGGAAGTAAACAAGTTGCTTTCTCAGAATTTGTCGAAATATCTTGTTGACGAAAAACTTCCTATCCTTGGAGAACCGCTTCCGAGCGAAGACAAACAGGAGCCCGTTAACTGGGAAACGGATGATAACTTCACTTTTACATTCGACATTGCCCTTGCCCCTGAAGTAGATATTGCACTGGATAAAAGAAGTAAATTCAAATACTATACAATTGCTGTTTCTGACGAAATGATTACCCAACAGGAAGAGATGGCTGCTTCACAGTTAGGACAAAATATTCCGGTTGAAGAAGCTAAAGACAACAGTTCTGTTCGTGGTAATTTTGTACAGCTCGACGATGAAGGTAACGAGGTAGAAGACGGAATTAAACCGGAAGGAGTAATTCTTGCCGTTGATATGATTAAAGACGAAGAAATTAAAAAATCGTTTGTTGGTTGTAAAAAAGATGACATCATCATTTTCGATCCGGTAAAAGCATTCGAAAACCGTCATGAGGTTGGTCACATGCTCAACATCAAACACGAAGAAGCTGATAACCTGAATAGCGAATTCCGTTTTAACGTTACCGAGATTCTGCAATTCGAAAAGGCTGAATTAAACGAAGATCTCTTTAAAAAGTTGTATGGCGAAGAAACCGAAGTAAAAACCATTGAAGATTTCAGAAACCGTATTAAAGAAGAAATCTCATCGAATTTAACTTACTCTTCGGAACACAAATTTGCTATAGATACACGCGACTCCCTAGTCGAGAAAACTAATCTGGAGTTGCCCGAAGAATTTCTGAAACGCTGGTTAATTGCGGTTAATAAAGAGTTAACGCAGGAGCAGATTGAAAATGAGTTCGGTTACTTCATTAAAGACCTGCAATGGCAGTTAATTAAAGATTCAATTGCCAAAGAGAACGAAGTACAAGTTACTCCTGAAGAGGCTGAAGATTTCGCTAAAAAAATGGCGCTGGCACAATATCAACAATATGGAATTCACGATGTTCCGGAAGATCAGCTAGACTCAATGGCAAAAATGATGCTTGAAAAACCTGAGGAAAGCGAAAAAATCTACAAAAAGCTTTACGAGGACAAAGTTGTTGCCATTGTAAAAGAAAAGGTAACCCTTCAGGAAGAAGAGGTCTCGCAGGAAGATTTTAATAAAATGATGCAATAGTCTTTTCAGGCTTATTTCACATTCACGAAATATATTTTGCTGAAAGTATCAGCAATCAACTTTTTTGTAACTTTGTAATTCGTTTTTTTACGAAATTTACAGAGTTACTTTTTTTTATAACATAGAGAAATGGAAAATAATAACGAATTTAAAAAATATGCAATTAAACATTCCGGCATCAGCAGTTTAACAATGGAACGTTACACATCGATGTACGGAAGTTATATATCTCCCACAATTATTGAAGAACGTCAGTTAAATGTTGCATCGATGGATGTATTCTCGCGGTTAATGATGGACAGAATCATATTCCTTGGGGTACCCATCGACGATACAGTAGCCAATATCATTCAGGCACAGTTACTGTTTTTAGAGTCAACCGATCCGTCAAAGGATATTCAAATTTATTTTAACTCACCTGGTGGTGCGGTTCATGCAGGTTTAGGAATTTACGATACCATGCAGTACATCAGTGCCGATGTTGCCACCATCTGTACAGGCATGGCAGCTTCGATGAGTGCTGTTTTACTAACTGCCGGTGCCAAAGGGAAACGGTCGGCTTTAAAGCATTCAAGAGTGATGATTCACCAGCCAATGGGAGGTGCACAGGGACAGGCATCTGATATTGAAATTACAGCCCGCGAGATTAAAAAGATAAAAAACGAACTGTACAAAATTATCGCAGAACACTCAGGACAGAAGTTCGATCAAATTGAAAAAGATTCAGACCGCGATTACTGGATGACTTCTCAGGAAGCAAAAGATTATGGAATGATTGACGAAATACTGGTAAGAAATAACAAATAATGCCAAATAAAGATAAAATGGATAAGTGTTCGTTTTGTGGACGCGAAAAAAAGGAGGTTAACCTGTTGATTGCCGGTATTGACGGACATATTTGCGACCGATGTGCCGATCAGGCTCATTCTATTATTCAGGAAGAAGTAAAAACAACCAATACTTTCGATCTGGATGGAGTAAAACTGCTCAAACCAAAAGAGGTTAAAGAATTTCTCGACCAGTATGTGATTGGGCAAGACCGGGCTAAAAAAACACTGGCTGTTTCAGTTTATAATCATTATAAAAGATTAACCCAGGCAATTGACGATGATGAAACTGAAATTGAAAAGTCGAATATAATCCTGGTTGGAGAAACCGGTACCGGGAAAACGCTTCTTGCGCGAACCATTGCACGAATGCTTCATGTGCCATTTACAATTGTCGATGCCACGGTATTAACCGAGGCCGGTTACGTGGGCGAAGATATTGAAAGCCTTTTAACCCGCCTGTTACAGGCAGCCGATTATAATGTTGAAGCAGCCGAACGCGGAATTGTATTTGTCGACGAAATTGACAAAATAGCACGCAAATCTGATAATCCATCTATTACCCGCGATGTATCTGGCGAAGGTGTTCAGCAGGGATTATTAAAGCTACTCGAAGGATCTGTAGTTAATGTACCACCCCAGGGAGGAAGAAAACACCCGGAACAAAAATTAATTCCTGTTGACACAAAAAATATTCTTTTTATTTGTGGAGGTGCATTCGACGGCATCGAGCGTAAAATTGCCAATCGCCTGAATACAAAAGTAATTGGCTACAGCGCAGCCAAAGAAGCCGACCGCATTGAACGAGAAAACCTGTTGCAGTATATTGCACCACAGGATTTAAAATCGTTCGGATTAATTCCTGAAATTATTGGCCGTCTTCCGGTACTGGCTCATCTCGACCCGCTGGATAAAGAAACGCTGCGTAATATTCTTACAGAGCCTAAAAATTCTGTTATTAAGCAGTACAAAAAGCTATTTCATATAGATGGAATTGAGGTGAAATTTGATGAAGAGGCATTGGCGTATATTGTGGATAAAGCAATTGAATTCAAACTGGGTGCACGTGGGTTACGTTCCATCTGCGAAAACATAATGAACGATGCCATGTTCGATATGCCTTCAGAAGAGGTTGAACACCTGGCAATCACAAAGGAGTATGCCGAACAAAAACTCGATAAATCGAGCATGCAACGATTAAAAGCAAGCTAAAATTTTCAATTAGAATAATTGCAAGGGTGAGCCGGATTGGTTCACCCTTTTTATTTATTGTGAAAATTCATTAATAATTCTTCAAAAAACCAAATCAGTAGGTTAACGCTGATATTTTTTCTATTTTGCTGACTCTTTTCGAATCATTTGTTATGAGTAATTTTACACGCAGAAAATTTATAGGCACAGCCTCTGCAACCATTGCAGGTGCCACAATTTTACCATCGAACGTAATAGCCGGGCTGGGGCATAAACCGCCAAGTGACAAGTTAAACATTGCCGGAATTGGTGTTGGCGGAAAAGGATACACCAACCTGCGGAACATGGAAACAGAAAACATTGTTGCCCTGTGTGATGTGGACTGGGACTATGCCGGTAAAAATTCGTTTAAACGCTGGTCGCTGGCAAAACAGTACAAAGATTACCGCGATATGTTCGACCAACAAAAAGACATTGATGCAGTAATGATTGCCACGCCAGACCATACCCATGCACTTCCGGCGATAATGGCCATGCGCGAAGGCATGCATACTTTTGTACAGAAGCCGCTTACTCATTCTGTTTACGAATCGAGGATTTTAACCGAAACCGCCCAACGGTACGGGATTGCCACACAAATGGGCAATCAAGGCAACTCGGCCGAAGGTATCAGAAAAATCTGTGAATGGATTTGGGCAGGAACCATTGGCGAAGTTACACATGTAGATACCTGGACAAACCGGCCAATCTGGCCACAGGGACTGTCGAAACCGGAAAAAGGGAAACGGGTTCCTAAAACACTTGACTGGGAATTATTTGTGGGGCCGGCAAAATGGCGCGAATACCACCCCACTTACCACCCCTGGAACTGGCGTGGCTGGTGGGACTTTGGTACAGGAGCCCTTGGCGATATGGGAAACCATATTCTTGACCCGGTATTTAAAGCCTTAAA
>JBDLJS010000140.1:0-6928 GCA_039714235.1 Bacteroidota bacterium
GTAGCCATTCAGGAAGACCAGGAGCTGTTTTCGTTTGCCTGGGATCAGAAAGTAGTTTTGGTAAGCCCGTCAACTTTGCTGGCTACGTTGCGCACCATTTCATCCATCTGGCAGCAGGAAAACCAAACTAAAAATGCTTTAGAAATTGCAAAACAGGGTGGGGCACTGTACGATAAATTTGTAGGATTTATTTCCGATATGGATACAATCGGGAAAAACCTTAACACAACCCAAAAAACCTACGATTCGGCTGTAAATAAACTACATACAGGCAGTGGCAACCTTGTTAGACGGGCCGAAAATATTAAAAAGCTGGGGGCAAAGGCTACTAAAGAGTTGCCTAAGAAGTTGTTGGAGGAGTAAAAAAAATGGGATGAAAATCAATGTTCTCATCCCATTTCTAAAAGATTAATGCTGAGATTATTTTTTAATAATTTTAAAAGTTTGCAGAGGTTGATTTGTATCCCGTGTCAGTTTTAAAATATACTGCCCACTTGCATACGGTGTAAAGTTTAGTTTTGTTTTTGTCGAAACAATTTCTTTTTTCTCAATCAAGTTCCCCAGGTTATTGTAAACAGCATAGCTCACATTCTCAACCAGTTCACTAAACTGAATGTATACAAAATTTTCGGTAGGATTTGGATATACCTTCAACCCGATTTCCGATACAGGGAACTCATTAATTGCGGTAAGGGTTAATTTCGACTGGTGAAAACCCTGTGTTAGTGTATTAGTTCCGCCAGTAACAGTTTCAATTACCGCTTCGCCAATGGTCCAACTCACTTCATAGCCTGAGGCTGTTTGTGTTTCGCCTCCGGAAGAAACAACTTCCTGGGCAAATAAAGCCGTACTTACAATAGCTAGAACAAATAAAAAGGTTATTTTTTTCATGGTAATATTGAGTTATCCGTCTAGCGGTTTTGAACCGCTTGACGGATTAAGGTTTATAAACAATAAAAGAAAAAGCAAGGTCTTCAGCGGTTCCCGATTTATTATATGTATTAATTATCAGATTCCCACTATTAGAACCACTGTGTATTATACCGGTATAAGCAATAATTGTAAGGCAAGTAATATAGCTTCCATTCGCGTATGTTTCTCCGGTAATAGTGATGGAATATCTTCCTGTACTTGATTTGGAAACACTAAAATTTCCTGACCCGGATGTAATACTTCCGCCTGAACTTACTGCACCATAAGCCACAGGCATCATATTGGCATTACCAGTGCTAGAGGAATGAAGTTCATCGCTTAATTCCACATCTCCGTCACTTTCAACTTCTACTCCGTTTAAAGATGAGGTAGAAGTAGAAATCCGGTAATTATCATTTCCTAATAACCCTGTATAAAATTTTGAGGCTCCATTGCTTCTGTAAACAATATCGGCATTCTTAATTGTTTCTTTTTTGTCTAAAATGAGATATGCACTCCCTGATTTTGTTCCACTCACTGTTGATTTAATATTTATTCCCGGATTTGGGCTGTTAATATCAATATCTGAATTTGGATTAATATCGCCAATACCAATTTTTTTACCGGATTCCATAAACAAGTCTTCAGTAATAGAAACATCACCATCGGTTTGAACTTCCAGTCCAAGCAAGGTTGTATTTTCTGCGGAAATCCAGTAATTCACACTTTCACTATATAATCCGGTTCGAAATTTTCTTGTTCCATCAGTTCCATAAATTGTTAAAGCAGAACCTGGAGACATGGTTTTTCTGTCAATATCAATATATGCAGAACTGGTTGTAGCTGACAAACTAGCGCAGGCCTCTTCGTCACTAATTTGTAAATCATGAGGCCATCCAGGATAAGATGAACCAATTGCCACATTTCCTGTTGGATAATAAATGTGATCACCAGATTGAGACCATAAATTTCCAGAAGCTCCAGGAGTTTGCCACGAGGTATTACCATTGGCATCGGAAGTAAGAACTTTACCTGCCCCCTGGGTGCCATCAAATATTCTTAAATGGTTTCTAAAATCAGCAGCCGGCCCACTGCCTAAATTTTCTCCGAATATTGTACCGTATATAGAACTATTGTTAAGACAGCCAATGGCTTGCAATTTACTAGTTTCAACCATAAACTGCCTAAGATGCAGATCGGTTGGGATTACACCTACTCCGACTTTACCGGTTGTATAATAAATATTATCGTTTTCGGTTTGCCAGGGCGATGTTGATGTAGGCAATGCTACTGTGTTTCCCTCAGAAATTGTCAAATCGCTTCCAGAAACTGATAACGTTTGATCGTCGGTAAGATCGCCAACTACACTTAACGGATTTGCAGGGGTTCCTTCACCACTTAACGTAGCATCGCTTTCTACAACTTGTGTTCCCCAATTATCGCCGCCACCGCCTGAAGAAGGCAAAGTAACTGTACCTCCACCATCCGATAATGTTAACTGTGTGCCGCTAATAGTCATGGATTGAAGTTCGTTGGTTGCATCTGCATCTGCATCGTCAACTTCCTCAACAGTTTGTGCATGAAAAGCATAAGGGACTGCTAATAGTTGAGAGGTTCCGGTGTGTACAAACGAACTACCTCCATTAGGGTCGAGTTCTACTTTTATGAAATGAAGTGCAACACCCCAGCCACCCGGGCTGAATACACCATCGAGAACTGTTCCTTTTCCGATTTTAAGGTTGGCAAGCCCAAAATCATTTGTAGTCACGTTATGTGTTTCAGAATAAACTGAGGTACCTGTTTCTGAATTCTGTAAAATACTAATACGGAATGAAACATTTTGGTTCGATACTACTTCCCCTGAGTTGTTACGCACAACAGCCTGGTAATTGAATGCATCAGGAACCTGTGCCTTAGTAATAAGAAAAAGACACCCGAGGAATAAAGAAAGAAATAATAATTTGTTCATAGTCTTTGGTTTTGTGATTATTTATAAGTTTTTCTGGTTTTATCACACCAAAGAGTTGGGTAGTAAGAGTGAATAAAAATTAATTAAATGTTTTACCTTTAATTAAATACAAGTTACGTAAAAGTGTTCTGGAAATCAATAAAAAATGGGATGAAAATCAATGTTCTCATCCCATTTCTAAAAGATTAATGCTGAGATTATTTTTTAATAATTTTAAAAGTTTGCAGAGGTTGATTTGTATCGCGTGTCAGTTTTAAAATATACTGCCCGCTTACATACTGCTTTAAATTCAGTTTTGTTTTAGTTGAACGAATCGTATTGTTTTCAATCAGACTACCTGCATTGTTGTAAAGTGCATAATGTACATCTTCAATGAGTTCACTAAACTGAATGTGTACAAAATTTTCGGTAGGATTTGGATATACTTTCAACCCGATTTCCGAAACAGGGAACTCATTAATTGCAGTAACGGTTAATTTCGATTGATGAAATCCCTGTGTCAGTGTATTAGTCCCGTCGGTAACAGTTTCAATTACCGGTTCACCAATGGTCCAGCTTATTTCGTAGCCCGATGCTGTTTGTGTTTTTCCTGCCGTTGATATCACTTCCTGGGCCGAAATTATACTTCCCGTAAACAGTAAAACAATTAGTAATGTATTTTTCATCTCATTAAAATTATTTGTTTCAGTTGTATTCGATGTATCTCCCGATGAATTTTAATATGCTTGTTTGTGATTTTTAGCCTATTAAAATTCATGGTCGTTTCATAACAGTATTATTTGAAGTTTCATTTAGATGCACTGATTTCTATCAATGCTTCCAGTTTGCTCAAACGGGTTTCCAGCTCGTTAATTTTGTTTTTTAATACTATATTCTTGTTGTTTAGCTCCTTAATAGCATTTATCAGGGCTATATTAACCGGATCCATATTAAGTTGTAAGAATCCATCAGCCCCTTGCGAAACTGCTTCAGGAATTACCTTTTGGACATCCTGGGCTATCAGCCCTACATACTCATCGTCATGTGGAAGCTGAACCTTATTACCCTTTTTGTAATTGTATGTGACCGGTTTAAGGTTAATTATTTCGGCAAGTCCATGTGTATATTTTCCATGAACGTTTTTAAGCCGGGAATCTGACCACGTTGACCAGGACCCGCCACCTGATTTCGCTGCCTGACCATTAACAACTAGTTCATATCCACCAGGATTAGTTGTAGTAGCGATTGCTACTGACCTTGCAAAGTAGTTGTAGTCGGCACCATAACCCCAGCTAAAATAAGTTCCGTTGTACCATAATGCTTCATCTCCATTTACAAACATGGCCTGACCCGTTGCAATATTTTTATTAATGTCGATTCTTCCTGCTACATCAAGTTTAGATGATGGATTTGATGTGCCAATACCTACATCCCCACCTGCTTCTATGACCATTTTCTGCGAGTTATTGACACCAAAAATTATAGGTCCGTTTTCATAGCTCCATATCCAGGATTTATTTCCGACTGCTTGTAAACCAATCAGTAATCCATTACTTCCTCCAACCCCTGAAGACCCATGGTAAAACTTTTGATAACTGTAATCTTTATGAAATATTTCAACTGGATAAGACGGATTCGTTACGCCCAGCCCAAATTTGCTTCCCTGAGCCATTAGCAGATTATCAGATAGGATAACATCCCCATCTGTTTCAACCTTTAATCCCTGGAGGGATTCCCAGCCAGTTGAAATCATGAAATTATCATTGCCTAAAGTGCCTATCCAGAATTTGTCCATTCCATTGGTCTTGAAATCAATTCCGGCATACCTGTTTGTTGCACCTTTATCCAAATAAAGTAACGCATCCAGCGAACTTTTTAATTCCATGGTTGCATGGCCGGTTTTTCTAATGGAAAGATTAAAGGGTGGACTGCTTGTGCCAATTCCAACATTTCCATCGTTAATATACACATCAGAACCATTTTGTTGCCATAAGCTGCTTCCTTTCTCATCATCACCGGGCAGCCAGCTTGATCCGTTCCATTTAAGAACCTGGCCACTGCCTGCTTCCTGCTGTGCAATTTTTAGCGTGCTGCCTGATGTCCCGTTGCCATTGAGTGTAGCGTCTGATTCTACAGTCTGTGTGCCCCAATTATCGCCACCACCAGACGATGGTAATGTAACCATGCCTCCACCATCTGATAAGGTTAACTGTGTGCCGCTGATGCTTATGGTTTGAAGTTCGTTGGTTGCATCTGCATCGTCATCGTCAACCTGGTCGTTCTCTACCGTGTTGGCATGAAAAGCGTAAGGCACCGAAAGCAGTTGCGAGGTACCCATGTGAATATAACTGCTGCCACCTGCCGGGTCAACTTCAACTTTTAAGAAATGGCTGGTAACACCCCAGCCTCCGGGGCTAAAAACTCCGCTTACAACAGTTCCCTGCCCGATTTTTAAATTTACCAACCCAAAATTGTTTGTGGTTGCCGAATGTGTTTCGGCATAAACAACACTGCCCGTTGCCGAATTTTGCAGGATACTAATTTTTAACGAAACATTTTGGTTGGCAATTACAGCACCTGAATTATCACGGATTACTGCCTGGTAGTTGAATGCTTCAGGCACTTGCGCATTTGAAATAAGTGTTAACCCCATCAATGCAAAAATAAAAAGGAGTTGTTTTTTCATGATAAAAGTTTTTTTATATGATTAAATAATCGAATTAACTTCCTGATGTTATTACATAATGAAAAGTTAGTTTGTAAATGGTTTTGTATTTTTGTTATAATACAAGTTACGAAAAAGTGTTCTGGAAATCAATAAAAAATGGGATGAAACTAAATGTTCTCATCCCATTTCTAAAAGATTAATGCTGAGATTATTTTTTAATAATTTTAAAAGTTTGAAGAGGTTGATTTGTATCCTGTGTTAGTTTTAAAATATACTGCCCGCTTGCATACTGCTTTAAATTCAGTTTTGTTTTAGTTGAACGAATCGTATTGTTTTCAATCAGACTACCTGCATTGTTGTAAAGTGCATAATGTACATTTTCAATAAGTTCACTAAAATGAATGTGTACAAAATTTTCGGTAGGATTTGGATATACTTTCAACCCGATTTCCGAAACAGGGAACTCATTAATTGCAGTAACGGTTAATTTCGATTGATGAAATCCCTGTGTCAGTGTATTAGTCCCGTCGGTAACAGTTTCAATTACCGGTTCGCCAATGGTCCAGCTTATTTCGTAGCCTGAGGCGGATTGTGTTTCGCCTGCAGATGAAACTACCTCCTGTGCATTTGCCATTAAGCAGCTCAGGATAATAATGATGAAAATGAATATGTTTTTCATGATATAATAGATTACAACAAGTTTATTTACTCAACTTTCATTAGTACCATTCTGAAAGGTTTATTGTGCATGGTGGAATCATCAGGATAATATATTATAATAGCTGAAGACTTTAACGTACACGACACCTTATATTCGCTTGATGATGTTCCAACATGTTGCCCCATAGAGCACCACATTGCACCAGCATAATTTACTTCAAGGCTTAACACCCTTGTGTTTGTATAAGTATATCCGGTGGGATATGATACCTCCTTAGAATGCCCGGTACCGGTTGTGCCTGTAAACTCTCTTATTTCAGAAAAAATTATTCCTGAAGCTCCAAGTTTTGTGCTACCATCCACATCCAGTTTTGCATCCGGGCTTGAAGTTCCAATTCCTACATCTCCATTCGAATTAATAGTCATTCTGGCAATATTGTTAGTGGCAATATATATAGGGCCATTTTCATAATTCCATAAATATGCAATATTTTTAAATTCCTTTATTCCTATAAGTAATCCGTCTTTTTCTCCTGTACCTGATGTAGTATGAAATAATTTTTGATAGGTCAAAGCACCACCCATTATTTCCATTGCATGAGTAGGATTTGATACTCCTATCCCGATTTTCTTTCCGGAGCCCAGAAACAGATTGTCCGAAAGATTAACATCCCCGTCTATTTCAACTTCCAGCCCGTTTAAAACAGGGTTTGTTGTTGATATTTTATAACTGCTTGAGC
>JBDLJS010000141.1:0-6711 GCA_039714235.1 Bacteroidota bacterium
TTCCAACTGTTCGGCAGCTGCCATTTTTTCAATGGAAGGGCCGATGTTTTTTAATCCCTCTTGTGTAATTTCCTGGAAAGTGATTTTTTTCTGAAAACTGTCGAGGTTTACCCCACTATATGATCGTGCCCAGCCATTTGTAGGCAGAGTATGGTTGGTTCCCGAAGCGTAATCTCCTGCACTTTCAGGAGTAAGCTCTCCCAAAAATACCGAACCGGCATTGATGATTTGTTCCGAAATATTCAGGTAATCTTTTGTGCTGATTATCAGGTGTTCCGGTGCATATTCGTTTATCAAATCAATTCTGTCTTTTTCGTCTTCCAAAACAACTGTTACGCTGTTCGAAAGGGCTTTCTCTGCCATCTCTTTACGGGGCAATTGCTCCAGTTGGGTTTTTATTTCTGATTTTACTTTCTCAATTATGTTATTATTGCTGGCAACCAAAACCACCTGGCTGTCGGCACCGTGCTCGGCTTGCGAAAGCAGGTCGGAGGCTACGAATGTCGGGTTGGAAGTTTCGTCGGCAACCACCAGCACTTCCGAAGGGCCGGCGGGCATGTCTATAGAAACGTCGTTCATGCTGACCAACTGTTTAGCAGCCATTACAAACTGGTTACCCGGACCAAAGATTTTGTTGGTTTTAGGAACTGTTTCTGTGCCGTATGCCATGGCGCCAATGGCCTGAACACCGCCCAGCTTATAAATTTGGGTAACACCCGCTATTTTTGCCGCGTACAATATTGCCGGGTGGATTTTTCCTGTTTTATTAGGTGGTGAACAAAGTACAACCTCTTTACAACCTGCAATTTGTGCCGGGATGGCCAGCATTAAAACCGTTGAGAGAAGTGGTGCCGTACCTCCCGGAATGTATAAACCCACTTTTTCGATGGCAACCGCCTTTTGCCAGCAGGTAACGCCCGGTGCAGTTTCAATCTTTTTTATTTCCGGTTTCTGCGACGAGTGAAATACCTCTATATTTCTTGAAGCCAAAGTGATTGCCTCTTTTAATTCGGCGTCAACCAATTTTTCAGCTTCGGCAATTTCGCTTTCAGAAACAATGAATGAATCGAGGTTTACCCCGTCGAATTGTAAAGTATAATTGCGCAGGGATTTGTCGCCGGTTTGTTTTATTTCGTTTAAAATGGACTGAACTTTCCCATGCAACTCTGAAACATCGAAAAGCGGGCGTTTCATAATTTCAGTCCAGATTTTTCTATCCGGGTTAATAAAAGTTTTCATATCAGATTACTTGTTACTGGATATTAGATTCTGGATACTTGATACTCGATGGATTGTCCCTAAAAATCTTTCGATCCTGCTTTATTAAAATCCTTAAGATATTATTAAAAAATCATTTTCTCAATTGGTACAACCAAAATACCCTCAGCACCGGCTTTTTTCAACTTGCCGATTACTTCCCAGAAGTCGTTTTCATCAATTACCGAGTGCATCGAACTCCATCCTTCTTTTGCAAGGGGAACCAGCGTTGGTGCTTTTATGCCGGGAAGCAGCATGGTTACCTCTTCAATTTTTTCATTGGGTACGTTCAGTAAAATATATTTTTTCCCTTCGGCACGCTGAACCGACTCAATTCTGAAAATCAATTCATCAAGGATTTCCTGTTTTTCTGATGACAGGTTTGGATTAGCAATCAGAACAGCTTCCGATCTCATAACTACTTCAACCTCTTTTAATCGGTTGCTGACGAGTGTTGAGCCAGAGCTAACAATGTCGAAAATGGAATCGGCCAGCCCAATGCCCGGAGCGATTTCAACTGAACCGGTAATTACATGGATTTCGGCATTGATGTTATTTTCATCAAGAAATTTTTTCAGAATAACAGGGTAGGAGGTGGCAATTTTTTTGTCATTAAAAAACTCTACGCCCGGATAATCGATAGATTTTGGAATAGCCAGTGAAAGGCGGCATTTACTAAAACCAAGACGTTTGGCAATTACTACATTCTCCTGCTTTTCTGCCATTTCATTCTCTCCAACAATACCAATGTCGGCAACGCTGTCGGCAACAGTTTGAGGGATGTCGTCGTCGCGCAAAAACAGGGCATCCATTGGGAAATTTTTGGCTGTAGAGATCAACTTCCTTTTACCAATACTTAAGCCAATACCTGCTTCGTTTATCAGCTCCATGGAGTCTTCGTTTAATCTCCCTTTGGTTTGAATTGCAATTTTAAGTTTGTTTTCCATTTTTATTTTATACTGTAATTTGTTATTTCTATGTGGGTGATGCAGATTCCAATCCGCATTATAATGTATTTATGGCGATTTGGAAATCGCCACACCCGTGTAACAAAAAAGGCTTACCATTCCGGTAAGCCTTTTATTAATTTAATATCGTTTTTATTAAAACAAAACAGTTATAGCCTACCACATGATTGGTTCATTCCGTGATGGCCGTAATGTTCTTGTCCTAATATCATTTTGTCAATTTTGATACAATTATAATTATAAATTTAAATCTGACAATATATTTAAGTGTTAATTTAATTTTAAGTAAACATAGAACTAAACAAATTGTCATCAACTAATTCTTGTAAGTGTAGTTTTAAAATTCAGTAATTAAAAATTATTACAAAATTGTACGCTTAAAAGATCTAAAAGTCACAGATTCAGGGTTATTTTGATTTTGTAAATCGCAATCGATTGCATAATTTTGAAATAAAAACTAAAATCATGAAGAAACTATTATCAACCTTACTTACTGTAATTCTTTTAACAGGAACAATTTATGCACAGAAAGCCGGAAATGAAAAGCTCTTTAAAGATTCGTACATTAAAAAAACAATGAAAAAAGCTTTAAACTGGCAGCTAAAGAATCCGAAGCATAAATTGTACGACTGGACGAACGGCGCTTTTTATGCAGGTGTTTTTGCTGCTTACGAAACAACCGGTTCTAAAAAAATATGGAAAGCTATGTACGAAATGGGTGAGGCAAACCAATGGAAACCGGGACCACGATTGCATCATGCCGATGATCATGCGATTTGTCAAACTTATATTGACATGTACCGCATTTCAGGAGAGAAAAAAATGATTCAACCTTTTATTGAAACCATGGATGAATTTATAGCAACGCCCTATGAAACAAAAGAGATTAGAAAATGCACCTGGTGGTGGTGCGATGCACTTTTTATGGGGCCGGCAGCTTTTGTAAAAATGGGAATGACCCTTGAAGAAGATAAGTATTTAGAACTGAATGATAAGCTTTTTAAAGAGTGTTACGATTTGCTTTACGATAAAGAGGAGAAGCTTTACGCCCGCGATATTCGTTACAAATGGAACGAACCTGATATTGAGGTTATTAAAGAAGCAAACGGTGAGAAAATATTCTGGTCGCGAGGAAATGGTTGGGTTATGGGAGGTTTGGTACGAACAATAGAAGAACTTCCGGAAGATTATCCGACACGCGATATTTATATTCAGAATTACAAAGAGATGGCTGCAAAAATTGTTTCACTTCAACAGAAAGATGGTTTGTGGCGATCGAGTTTGTTGGACCCGGATTCATACCCCGGGGGAGAAGCCAGCGGTTCAGGATTTTATACCTATGCTTTAACCTGGGGAATTAATAATGGAATTTTAGATAAAACGACCTATCTGCCTGTTGTTGAAAAAGCATGGGTCGGTTTAAATTCGTTAATTCAGCCCGATGGCCATGTTGGGTGGTGCCAGCCCATTGGTGCCGATCCACGAAAGAATTTTAGTGCCGAAAGCTGGGAAGTTTACGGTACAGGTGCTTTCCTTCTTGCCGGAAGCGAAATTATAAAACTAAATGACTAATAAAATGCAAAAAAAGGCTCCAAAACGGAGCCTTTTTCATTTAGGTATAAATCGAATTATTTTACCTTTTCTGCAGTAATTTTCATTTCACCTTCAGGCGTATCTACTCCACCTGTCATTTTCTTTCCCTCTACTTTTGCTTTAATGCTTACATACTCATAATCAACGTAAAGGCCGCATTTAAAAACACCTTCAGTATAGGTTATATTTTTTAATTCAATTTTATAACCGTCCTCAAATTTAACCTGCCCGGCCAGTTTTCCTTCTTTTTCGCTAATTACCAACGTGCCAGCTTCGTAACCATACGGAGCCGAAGGAACCTGATATTTCCACTCGCCTACAACGTCTTTGTTACCCGCTGCTACAGCTGCGTTTACTGTACCTGCTACAATTGCCACTAAAAATGCAAAAACCAATAATTTTTTCATCTCGTAAAAATTTTAATTTAATTAATGATAAGATTTTCTTTAACTCAGATTTCAAATTTTGTCAGGTTATTTTATAATTCCAAATAATAGGGGTGGGTAAACCTATTTAGGGATGAAAAATTACGGATTAGGATAAAAAGTCTAAAAACTGAGGTGAGTATTTTTCAGAAACAGGAATATCTTTGTCTGTTAACCGGATTTTAATATTCAATTTCTTACCTTCTTTTTTTACAAACTCAATATTTTGTGTATTAACCATATACGAGCGGTGACACCTTAAAACAGAATGTTCGTTAAGTGTATTTTCCAGATTTTTAAGTGTATTACGAAGCAGTTGTCGCTGGGTTTTATTGTCAAGAATGTAAAACACAGACACGTAATTATCAGTCGATTCAAGAAACAGTAAATCTTTAGCCAAAATCGAGAATTTGATTTTATTGTTTTCGTCTTTGAAAGCCATTAATTTTTTTTCATTGGGTTGCGATATTTTTGTTTGTAACTGTTCAATTTCAGCTTTTTGATTTTTGTAATAGATTATCAGCAATGCAAAAGAGTAGGGGATAAAAATACCAAGCAGGGTATATTTTAACGAAAAAAGAAAATCGTTTATAAAATTTCCTATTGGATTTCCATAAAAGAAAATGTACACCAGGCTAATAAAAGCGATCTCAATAAAAAGCCATAGGATATAGGTTTTTAACCTGAATTTTTCCTGTTTAAAAATTTTTCGCAACGGGAATTGTGTAAATAGCAACACTAAAGACACTACCAATCCATAACTCGAAAGGCGAAGAAACTGAATAAAACCCGAATCGGAATACCACCGGCCAATGTTCCAGGGTTTAAACAAATTGATGAAAAATACGCTGAAAATAAAGACAATAAGAATTAACAGATACCTGTCTTTTTTATTGTCAAGGAGGCTGAATTCGTTATTTAGAGCTTTTATGTCCAAAGTCTTTTACGTTTATCTTTCAAGTATAGATGAATAGATAAACTTTTCAAATAAATTTTTTCATTATTTAATCAAAGTATGCTTCAGTTCTTTCGCCTCTGTAATACTGAAACATCATTTTAATTTGTTTTTCTGTGTTTCTGGGTTGCGAGAGTTCAGGCAGGTTGTTTTCGTCGAACCAATCTACGTCAGTAGTTTCAGAACCGGTTGAAATGTTGTCGTCGAGTTTTTCGCACAGAATGAATATTTTATATACATATTCGAATGCGGGTGGCATGTTTTGTTTTTGTTTATCCATAATTGCCAGCAACCGGATTGCCTTCGCTTTTAGTCCTGCTTCTTCAAAACACTCTTTTTCTGCCACCTCGCCAGGGCTGTACGAAATATCTGTCCAGCCCCCGGGCATCGCCCATTTACCATCTACTTTTTCCTGAATTAAAAGTATTTGATTCGATTCGTTAAAAACCACCGCACGAACATCTACCTTTGGCGTTTTGTACCCGTTCTGTTCTTCAATAACCGGAATAATTTTTTCGATCGGTACACCGGTCATTTTTTCCAGCAACTCAAGGCTAATATCCTTTATTTCCTGGTAGCGTTCCCTGTCGTAAGTTATTTCCGAGTATTCCAACCCGATTTCTGCTAAAGCCTGTATGCGTTTTATTTTTTCGAAGAAGTAATTGTCCATTATTCGTCTTTCTTTACCAACATAAATTTATTGTTTTCCAGTTCGGAGTATCCCTGATCATAACAGAAATAGTAAACGCGGCCTGTTTTTGTGGTGTACATGTTGGTGTGGTACTCAAAATTGAATCCCATCTTTTCCAGTTTGCTTTTAAATGTTGTTGTTTTTTCTTCAGGGTTAAGTTCTTCGAGAATGGAGTGGTTCTTTTTCAGGATGCGGTTTATTTTGCGCATAAAGTTGGTTGATCCACTCAGTTTTTTGTTGTTGTATGCGTTGCGGCAAAGGTCGTTGCAGAATTTCTGATCAGCCCTTCCTCTTAACGGTTCGCCACATTCGAGGCATTTTCTTTCTTCCATTAATGAAATTTGTTTGAGATTGTAAAGTACTAAAATACAAAAATATATCCGTTTGTAAACGTTTGCAAACGTTTATTGTCGATTACAAACATTTAATAACCGATTAAGTTATTAGGTCCGCTCTACCTTTGAATCAACAATTTCGTTCAAGGGCTCGAAACAAAAAACAGCTCTACATTATTAACTTAAAAAATAAATATCATGAATGCATTAAGAAACAGTGTCAGGCTTATCGGCCACTTGGGAGACGACCCAAAAGTGAGAAAGTTGGACAGTGGAAAAACAGTTGCTAACTTTTCAGTAGCAACCAACGAAATTTATCGCGACAGCAAAGGTGAAAAACAGAGCGAAACAACCTGGCACCGCCTGGTAGCCTGGGGAAAACAAGCAGAAGTTGCTGAAAATTATCTGAAAAAAGGTTCGGAAATTGCCATAGAAGGCAAACTTACCAACCGCTCGTGGGAAGACAAAAACGGTGAGAAACAGTACA
>JBDLJS010000142.1:0-6367 GCA_039714235.1 Bacteroidota bacterium
GCCGCTGTTTAATATTCTGAAATTCCTTATTTTTAATGGTATAGTTTATCCCTTTTGTAGCATCTACCAAACCCGGCATTGCCAGTCCAACTCCAAAAATATGATCATCCGGAATATGGTATTGATCGATTAATTGTTGCGACGAGTCATAAATTTTATCTACAAGATCCTTGTCGTCTACTGATATTTTAAACTCCTCTAATGGAGCTACCAGTTTATTATGGGAGTCGTAAATACCTACCTTACCCTTAAATCGCCCCAGTTCACATGAAATAACAAAAATGGAGTTGTTTTTTAGACCAAACATTCCGGGCTTTCTCCCACCTCGGGATTTGCCGGCTCCCCTGGATTCCACAAAATTATTTGCGCTTAATTCTTTCAACAAAGAGATGGCTGTGGGTAAACTTACCCCTATTTTTTTACCTAAAACTGTTGCAGACAGTGACTCATTTTGATACAGAAGGCACAGAATTTTCTTCTTTCGGCGGTAATTTTTTAGCTCATTCCCGGTTAGTTTAGTCTCTTTAATATTTTCAACAAGAATCATATCAAGTAGTTAGTTAGAACAAGGCTGCAAGATAATTAAACTTCAATATTATAATGAAATAATAATTAAAATTTTATAAAGCTCAAATTAATATTAACTCACATAGTTTAATACCTGAATCCTATTATTTTCTACATCTGAATATTTACAAGTTTTCGTTACATAATTAGACAAAATGTAGTTGACAAAAAAAACCGCCGGACCTAAATCCGACGGTTAATTTTCTAACTAAACCAAAACTATAATTTAATTCTAAATATTATGATTTAAATATTTAGATTAATCTAATCGTTTTCTTATAAACTAGTTGCCAGGAAACGATTCCGGAACTCCTTCATATTTTATATACAAGTAATCCTGATTATAGTCATCTTCGTAATATAATTCGGTTCTTTTATTAGCCGGCACCCAGAATATTGGAGATGTAAAGTTGTCCTGATCCACAACCTCTGCCAACGCATCTTTATTTGTTGCCGATTCGCTACCAGGATATGGATACCTTTCAACAAGAGGTTTCAGTGGTACATTTCCTGTAAACCTCATAAGAGGTAACTTGGGATGTTTTGTTCTTCTAAGTTCAGCAAATACTTCAAAGTAGTCATGAATATTCAGGTGAACATATTTCTGCCCCATAATTACTTCCATTTTAGCTTCCAAATCAGCTGCAGCATTATATTGACCTGCAATTACATCTGCAAACTGTTCTTTCACTCCCTGGTCAGGCGCTGTTGGTTTTAAGAAATAGCTATTCGACTCATCAATTTTGTCCCAGGTAGTAAAACTGTTCATGTGATACCAGTAATCGATAGAATTTATCACACTGTTTTTAATGTGATCTTCTGCTGAACTTCCGGTACTACCCAATCCTTTTAATTCTACTTCGGCTAGTAACAGGTCAACTTCAGCGTGTGTAAATGCACGCCATGGTTCCCGGTTACGAACCATTGTAGCAGGATTATAAACAGAGTAAGCATTTTTCTTCATGTACATTTCAAGGTCCTGAAACCAGTTGTAGTAATAATATGCACCACCACCAAAACCTTTTGCATTATTATCTGCTGATACATGGTTATAAACTTTTTGCCCTACACCAAAATCCATAGACACAGGCATATACAGAGTATCCCTGTTAGGCAGGATAAGTACTGGAAGTCTTGGATCATCTGTTCCCGGTGTGTAAACATGGTCTAAATCAATGTCCATTTTATTAATAAGCGCGGGAGAAATAAACCCTGCATAATCGCGTTCCCTTACTCCACGTTTCCAGTGGTTACCAGGCTCTGAAACCCATAAATTGGCATCGATTAAAAGATCCTCGGAAGGAAGGTTGTTTTTACTTAGTATTTCACTAATTACCTGTTTTGCATAATCTTCTTCAACGCCTGAAATTCGTACAGCCAAACGTAACCTTACTGCATTTGCCCATTGCTGCCATTTTGCAGCATCGCCTTTAAGAATGATATCCTGCTGTTTAAAAAGTCTTTTTCCGTCAGCAGACATAGCCGATTCCTGCTGTACAACCAAATCGGCGTATGTTCCAAGGTCAGCGATAATACTTTTATATATCTCTTTCGGATCATCGAATTTTGGAAAAAATTCTCCGTTCACTCCCTGTAATGCTTCTGAATATGGTACACTGTTATATAAGTCAACAGCTTTTGAGGCACGATACCCTCGTACCATATTACCCAATGTGACATAAATCTCATTATCAGTTTTTTCCTGATCAGTCATTTCTTCAATCAATTGCTCCATTATCGGAAGCTCTTTGAAATCTCTGTTATGACCATAAAAATAGGCATCAACCGACATTAAATTATACATTGCCGGAACATCATTCAGGTCACTGTAAAAGCTATAAGCATCTCTCACATGCCTCATAATAAGGTGAACATGAGAAATCATACCTCCAGCATTGGCATGCCACCAAAACTCTCCGTAATCATTTTTAAAAGTCCTGGTTCTGGACATCATTGATGCAAACATACCGGCAGGAACATTTTCGGTTGGAGTATAAACCCCCGGATTTATAAAATCCTTTTCCAGTTCATCCTGACAACTAACACTGAATAACAGGATAGCTGCAAGAAATAATATTATTTGTTTTTTCATTTTATCAAATTTTTATCATTTAATTAAAAACCAAGAGCTACTTTCAATCCCCATGTTCTGGTTGACGGAATAGCCGAAGCTTCGAAATATGTGTTAGTACCCATAAATGCCTCAGAGTCGAGGTTTGGAACCGTTTTATATAAGTACCCTACGTTTCTGGCAAATAAACTTACCGAAGCACTGCTTAACTTGAGTTTGTTTACAAGATTTTTAGGAATACTGTAGGCTAAAGAGACTTCCCTTAATTTGATATAGTCATTTTTATATTTTAGGTCAACAGCGTTTATTGCTTCGTTAGCCCAACTTACAAATCCTCCATAATATGCACTTACCGGAACGATATTATTATTTTCCTCGTATCCGATTACATTACCGTCTGCATCTTTAACCTCAGTTACACCTTCCAGTATTATACCATCGTGATAGACATTTCCGTTGGCTGATGCTGCCGGTGCTGCCTGTCCGTGTTCCCAGGGCACGCGTTCGTTGGTTTCACTATCTATATAATAAGCTATACCGCCATGCTCTTCATCTCTGTGTTCTAACGACTGAACCGATGTTCCGTTTGCAGACAACCACTGGTTGGTTTCTGAATACATTGAAGCACCAAAGCTATAATCAATATGTGCATAAAGGCTGAAGCCTTTAAACTTAAT
This sequence comes from Bacteroidota bacterium, assembly GCA_039714235.1. Taxonomy (GTDB): domain Bacteria; phylum Bacteroidota; class Bacteroidia; order Bacteroidales; family Prolixibacteraceae; genus Draconibacterium. The sequence goes on from JBDLJS010000142.1 coordinate 3,316, forward strand.
GGTTGAGTTAAAACCACCCATAAAACTCGGGAATACGTTTCCTAACAATACTTCATTCTTTTCATCAAGTTTATAGCTACTTCCATCGGCACTCACAATTCTGTTTCCATCAGGATCCATTTTTAGCCCTGTACCGTAAAGGTTACCAACACGCTCTCCTTCTTTTGCCATTACATAAACTTTTCCACGCATCGAGTTCACATTCTTTTGTGTAATGCCGGGATAAAGTTTTACAACCTCTGAAAACTGGTTCGCTGTTGTAAATGTCATATCCCAACGGAAATCTTTTTTTAGTACCGGTACGGCATTAATCTGCAATTCATAACCCCAGTTATCAACCTGGCCTGCATTAATCTTTATTTCTGAAGCACCTGTTGATTGAGAAAGAGGAACAGCCATAATCTGATCATATACAGAATTGGTATAAAATGAGAAATCAAGCCCTAAACGGTTATTTTTAAAGAAAGCCATTTCTGTACCAAATTCGAGTTCTCTTTTTCTTTCAGGCATTAAAGCACCTGCAAACAACGATGATGGAACTGAAACCGACTGTGCATCTGTTCCTGAGATTACTCCTGCACTATAACTGTTATATGCATAATAGCGTGAAGGAGCATCCCTGCCCACATCGGCCCACGATGCCCGGAACTTACCAAATTGCAACGAAGGAACAACTGATTTTAAAAGATCTGACGCATCGTATGTAAATGCTACACCTGGGTAAAAATAGGAGTTATTATCAGGTGGTAACGATGACGACCAGTCGTTACGAGCGTTTAATTCCAGGGTATATTTACTGTCCCATGTCAAAGTTACAACACCGAACACCCCGTATAAAGAGTTCTCGCCAAACGAGTTATTGCGAACTTTACTTCTGTTATTTGCTGCGGGCCAGCCTGCCGGATTCTGATTATTTAAGTGATACCAACCCGGAAAATTAAAGCCGCTGGGTGCTCCAACACTGGCAGTAGAAACCGTTATATAGTTTTCGGAAACGCTTTTGTAAGCAGTACCTGCCATTGCAACTACATCCAACCTGTTGTCCATAAATGATTTAAAGAAATTTACAAATCCTTTGTATTCTTCAATCTGAGTGTTCCTTCGGGCATAACGATAAGATCCCCCAACCAACTCAGGATAAACAAGGGTTTCACGATTTTTGGTAGTATAATCAGTATCGGTATAATCCAAACTTGCCTGGCCTGAAACCGACAGCCAGTCGTTTATGCGGTATTTAGGACGTACCATAGCGATAAGGTGCATTTTTTCGTCCAGGTTGCTGTTGTTCCGGCGACTCCAAGTAAAATTCTGATAATCTTTTAAAGAATAATAACCTGTAGGATACCCCTCTTCACCTAATTGTTTTCTGTACCCAAAATTTTTATTCTCCGGATCGTTATACAGGTAATCATCATTCTCAATAAATTCCTGAAACGGAGCTCCCCTGTCAACACCATCAACAAAAAAACCTAACATATTGCTTGGCCTGTTGTGTGTTTTAATATTAAACATGTTCATGGAAGTTTCTACGCTCAGCTTATTAGAAAATTTGAAATTTCCTGAAAAACTAACAGTATTATTCTTTTGCGATAACTCTTCCATTATCCCTTCGTAATCTTTATTTGTTACAGATAAACGAACGCTACCAAAATCGCCGCTTTTAGCAACGGCAGCATTTACCTGATTACTAAAACCGTTGCTAAAAAGGAAGTTGTAGTTATTTGGCCTTGCAACATACGGACGTGCCACGCCGTCCCACCAGATTCTTTGCTGAGTTTCGTCAAATGCCGGGCCAAAGTTGGAAATACTGTATATGGCCTCCGGATATGACTGTCCCGCTTCAATTTCATTTACATCGTAAATACTACCACCACTACCATAGGTATTCTGGAATTCGATAAACGTGCGGGGTTCTTCAATGGTTGTCTGGTACGAAACATTAACATTTAATCTGTCGCGTACTTTTCCTCCCGATTTTGTAGTAATTAATACCACACCGTTTGCACCTTCACTACCATAAAGTACCGATGCTTTTGCACCTTTCAGAATTTCGATAGATTCAATGTCCTCAGCATTAATATCGTTAATACCTGATCCGTAATCTGTACCCTGTGTCAAACTGGTATTCTCATCAAAAATCGGAACTCCGTCGACCACAAACAAGGGCCTTGTTTTTGCATCGGACTGAAGACCGGCAGCACCACGTATATTAATGTTAATACCTCCTGTTGGCCCGGCTGCTGACTGACGAATTGACACACCGGCTGCTTTACCGTAAAGCGCCATAACAGGGTTTTGTGTTGTACCTGCTATAGTTAATTCCTCAGCTTTAATACTACTGATAGCATAACCGAGTGATTTTCTGTCGCGCCTGATTCCCTGTGCGGTAACAACAACTTCATCGATACCAATTTCGTCAGTTGTTAGCGTAACATTAATATTTGTTCGATTATCAACTCGTTCATCCACTGTTGTCATACCAACAAATGAAAAAACCAGTATACTGTTAGCAGGAACTGACAGTGAGTAATTACCGTCTATATCGGTAATTGTTCCGTTCATTGTTCCTTTTTGAACAACCGATACTCCGGGTATCCCCAGACCATCTTCTCCAGTAACTGTACCTGTTACCGTCTGTTGTGCATATGCACTGCTTATAAGTGCAAAACACACACCCAAAATCATAAGAATTTTCCTCATAGATTTTACTTTAAATGATTTTTAATAATTTGGTTATTTATTCATATCTCTGAATAATTTCTGAAATAACATTGCCGTAATCCCAAGTAATCCGGATTGTTGCCAGTTTTCAGAAATTACAATTTTGGTATTCCCTGAAATTTGTTCTAAACTAAATTGATTTATCGCTTGCTGCATGGGCATTAATATATATTGATTGGCTCCTGAAACCACACCTCCAATTACTATTATTTCAGGATTTAATAACTGAATGGTATTTGATAAAGCTTTTCCAAGTGCCAGGCCAACCTTGTTTAACAATGAAATCGAAAATTCATCTCCCGACTTTGCTGCCTTTAGAATATCGTCGGTC
>JBDLJS010000143.1:0-6365 GCA_039714235.1 Bacteroidota bacterium
TGCAGCTCCACTTACTTCGCCTTTTCTGATTTTTATTTTCGGAAGCACACCCCAGGCACGACTTGTTTAACGACGGGCATGCCCCGCAATAAACTCCGCATGGAGCCAGCTCGTTTACACGTTTTGTTTTCGTCATACCACACCAGGCTAATATTGTTTATAAAGATAACAATTGTAGGAAAATTGCAGGGTACAGGTTATGCAGTACAGGTTGCAGGTTAGTTTAGTTATTATTAGTGGATCTTTGTTCATGGCTTGTAGCCCCGACGAGATGTGGGAATTTAGCTACGCTCAACTTGTGGTTTGTAGCTTGTGTCTTGCAGCTCAAATCTCGTGGCACATAACACACAGTTCGCAGCTTAATATTTTCCGTTAAAATATTTTAACAAATAAATAGCCTTATTATCTTTGCAAACTTCTATTTTCGTGCGGTCGAAAAAAATAAAAATTTTATTAAGATATGAATCAGGCAGTTGATATTAAAGAATTAAACGAAAGAATTCAGAGGGAAAGCTCGTTTGTGGATATGGTTTCCATGGAGATGAACAAAGTAATTGTAGGACAAAAACATTTAGTCGAAAGCCTGTTAATCGGGTTACTATCGAACGGGCACATACTCTTGGAAGGTGTTCCCGGGCTGGCAAAAACACTGGCAATTAAATCGCTGGCACAAACAATCAGCGCAAAATTTTCGCGCATTCAGTTTACACCAGATTTGCTTCCTGCCGATTTAATCGGTACAATGATTTACAGTCAGAAGAAAGAGGAATTTACAATAAAAAAAGGGCCTGTTTTTGCCAACTTTATATTAGCAGACGAGATAAACCGTGCTCCTGCAAAAGTGCAATCGGCACTGCTTGAAGCAATGCAGGAACGCCAGATTACCATTGGCGACAACACGTTCAAACTGGATGAGCCGTTTCTGGTAATGGCAACCCAGAACCCGATTGAGCAGGAAGGTACTTACCCACTACCCGAAGCGCAGGTCGACCGTTTTATGCTGAAAGTGGTTATCAACTACCCGAAAAAAGAGGAAGAGAAAGCCATTATCAACCAGAACCTGCTGAAAGAGTTCCCTGAAACATCGACCATACTAAAGACGGAAGATATTATTAAAGCCCGCGACGTGGTAAAAGATGTTTACATGGACGAAAAAATTCAGAAATACATTGTTGACATCGTATTCGCCACACGCGAACCTGAAGAATATAACCTGGCAAAATACCAGGATATGATCTCTTACGGGTCTTCTCCCCGTGCAGGAATCAACCTGGCTCAGGCATCAAAAGCTTTTGCTTTTATCAAACGTCGTGGTTATGTAATTCCTGAAGATGTGCGTGCTGTTTGCCCCGAGGTGCTTCGTCACCGCATTGGGTTAAGCTACGAAGCCGAAGCCAACAACATTACTTCGGAAGAGATTATTACTGATATTCTGAACACGGTAGAGGTACCATAAGGGAAGCCCCCTCTAACTCCCCCGTGGGGGAGGATAAGGAACAAACAAGTAATGAATCAGGAAGTAGATAATATTATTTTAAAATCTTTCCCCCTTGGGGGAAATCCCGCAGGGAAAGGGGGCTTTCATGGAGACTAGTGAATTATTAAAAAAAGTACGTCAGATTGAGATAAAAACACGTGGCTTGTCGCGGAACATTTTTGCGGGCGAGTACCACAGTGCTTTTAAGGGGCGCGGTATGGCATTCTCGGAAGTGCGCGAGTACCAGTTTGGCGACGATATACGTAACATCGACTGGAACGTTACCGCCCGGTACAACCACCCGTACGTGAAGATTTTCGAGGAGGAACGCGAACTTACTGTAATGCTTCTGATTGACGTGAGTGGTTCGCGCGAGTTTGGCTCGTTCGAGAAGCTGAAAAAGAACATCATCACCGAGCTTTCGGCAGTACTCTCTTTTTCGGCCATCCAGAATAACGATAAAATCGGGGTGATTTTCTTTTCTGATACTATCGAGAAGTTTATTCCGCCTAAAAAGGGGAAAAGCCATATTTTGCGTATCATCCGCGAGTTAATCGACTTTTACCCCGAACATAAAGGCACCGATATCACAGGGGCAATCCGTTACCTCACCAACGCCATAAAAAAACGTTGTACCGCCTTTGTTATTTCCGACTTTATTGACGATAACAAAGACCTTGAAATGGCGCTATCGATAGCCAACAACAAGCACGACGTAGTAGCGTTAAAAATATATGACGAGCGCGAAACAGAATTGCCGTCGATTGGGATGATTAAGCTGAAAGATGCAGAAAAAGGCAACTATATTTGGGTAGACAGCAGCTCGCGAAAAACACGGAAACAATATGCCGACTGGTGGGTAAAGCACACCGGAAAACTCGATACGATGTTCAAAAAATGCGGGATTGATTATACTTCAATTAACACCAACGACGATTACGTAAAAGCATTGATGAACCTGTTTAAAAAACGGGCATTAAAACAATAAAATAATGCAATTGAGATTTAAAATATTATTTATTTTTCTATCCATACTGGTTTCGGGGGCAGTAAATGCACAACGCATAAAAGCCACTGCCAGCCTCGACTCAGCCAATATTTTGATTGGCGACCAGGTCAAACTCTTCCTGGAAATCGACCACCCGAAAAATGTGAAAATCGAATTTCCGCAAGTACCCGATACAATAAACAGTTTAATTGAGGTTTTAAGCCGCTCGGGTATCGATACTTTTGAGTTGGACGACGAAAATTTTCAGAAACAGATACAGGCCTATACAATAACCTGTTTCGATAGCGGCAGTTACCGTATTCCGCCTTACTGGTTCAAAATAAACATGGATGGGAACATCGACTCTATTCCGGGCAACGGAGTATCGCTACATGTTCACAGTATGCAGATTGACACTACAAAGGGATTAACCGATATAAAAATGCCTTATGGGGCGCCTTTAACTTTGAAAGAAGTTACACCTTACATACTTGGGGTAATTCTTATTGGGGCTATTATTTTCCTAATTCTTTATTCAATAAAAAGAAAGAAAAACAACAAGCCCATTTTTGCACGTCCGCAAAAACCGAAAGAGCCGGCACATATTGTTGCAATCCGCGAATTGGACAGAATTAAGGCTGAAAAAATATGGCAAAAGGGTAAAACCAAGCAATATTACAGCGAGGTTACCGATGCGTTACGGGTTTATATTGAAGACCGTTTTAAAATACGGGCCATGGAACAAACCTCCGATGAAACCATTGAGAATTTTCGCGTTCAAAAAGGCCTTCTAAACGAAAAGCATTTTACAAACCTGAGCCAGGTTCTGAAACTTGCCGACCTGGTGAAATTTGCCAAATACAAACCGTTGCCTGATGACGATAATTTGTCGTTGGTAAATGCCTACTTCTTTGTGAACGACACAAAAAAAGAGGAGCCAAAGAAAATTGAAGGCGGAGTCAAAGGAGAAGATGAAGATGAGAATGTTGAAGAAGTTATAATTAAATAATGTAGGATGTTTGAAGGATTGACATTTAAAAACCCTGAATTGTTTTATCTGCTGCTGGTGATTGTACCAATGGCAGCATGGTACATTTTCAGGCAAAAACGAAATACAGCAAGCATCCGGATTTCATCAACCGCTTCGGTATTTAAAGCGCCTGCAACCATAAGGCATTATTTACGCCACCTGGTTTTCGTGAGCCTGGTTGTTTCAATCGGTTTTTTTGTGGTTGTTTTGGCACGGCCACAGTCTTCGAGCAACTGGGAGAACGTAACAACCGAAGGGATTGACATTGTAATTGCGCTGGATATTTCGAGCAGTATGCTGGCACAGGATTTCCACCCCGACCGGTTGGAAGCTGCAAAAAATGTGGCCATGGAATTTATCTCAGGTCGCGAATACGACCGCATGGGGCTGGTGGTTTTTGCCGGTGAAGCATTTACACAATGCCCGCTAACAACCGACCGTGCTGTTTTGCTAAACCTGTTTAAAGACATTGAAAGCGGCATGATTGAAGATGGTACCGCCATTGGAAACGGGCTGGCAACTGCAGTGGCGCGTTTAAAAGACAGCGAAGCAATAAGCCGTGTGGTAATCCTGTTAACCGATGGCGAAAACAACCGTGGTGAGGTTGCGCCTGTAACTGCTGCCGAAATTGCAAAAACATTCGGGATTCGTGTTTATACAGTTGGTGTGGGAAGCATTGGAACTGCACCCTACCCTGTTCAAACACCTTACGGAGTCCAGTTACGCGATATGCCGGTAAAAATTGATGAAGAGACCCTTCAAGAAATTTCATCACTTACTGACGGAAAATATTTCCGTGCAACCAGCAACACCAAGCTGGAAGAGATTTATAAAGAGATTGATGCTTTGGAGAAATCGAAAATAGAGGTTCACGAATTTAGCCGTAAATCGGAAGAATTTTTACCATTTGCACTGCTCGGCGCATTGTTTCTGGTTGTTAGCCTGTTTTTACGTGTAACTATTTTTAGGAGTATACCATAGAATATGGAAATGTTTAGGTTTGGAAATATAGAATATTTATGGGGTTTGCTGATTATTCCGCTGCTATCCCTGTTTTTTATCTGGTCGCGAATTGCACGTAAACGTGCGTTAAAAAGGTTCGGACAAGAAGATATACTGGGGCAGTTAATGCCATTCAGTTCGAAGAACCGGCCGGTGTTCAAATTTATGGTGTTAATGCTGGCCCTGGCATTTTTTATTGTCGGAATTGCCCGGCCGCAATTTGGCTCGAAATTAAAAACGGTAAAACGCGAGGGGGTTGAGCTCGTTATCGCGCTCGATGTATCGAACAGTATGATGGCAGAAGACATTCAGCCTAACCGCCTGGAACGCGCTAAACGTGCTATTTCGAGACTGGTCGACCGCTTAAAGGACGACAAAATAGGGTTGATTGTTTTTGCCGGAGATGCTTACACGCAGTTGCCCATTACCAGCGATTACAATTCGGCAAAACTGTTTTTGAATTCGGTGAATACGCAAATAGTTCCCAAACAGGGAACTGCAATCGGAGCGGCAATTAACCTTGCCATGCGTTCGTTTACTCCTGGAGGGGAGGCAAATAAAGCCATCGTAATTATTACCGATGGAGAAAACCATGAGGACGATGCTGTTTCGGCTGCCCAGGCTGCCGTTAAGAACGGGATTCTGGTACACACCATTGGAATGGGATTACTTTCAGGTTCGCCAATTCCGGTATTACGCAACGGGCAAACTGACTACCTGAAAGACCGCGACGGAAATGTGGTTGTAACAAAACTGAACGAGCAGATGCTGGAACAAATAGCTGCTGCCGGCGAAGGAATTTATGTGCGGGCAAACAATGCACAAATAGGGTTAAATGCCCTGTTCAACGAAATTAACGAGATGGAAAAAGAGGAAATGGAATCGCGCACTTATTCGGAGTACGACGATCAGTTTCAATACTTTTTCGCAGTTGGTTTGTTTTTGCTGTTACTGGAATTTATAATTCTGGAACGGAAGAACAGGTATTTGATGAAAATTAAATTGTTTGGGACAAAATAAGAAAGTTGCATGTTACAAGTTGCACGTTTTCAGATTAGGAAAACCAGCAACTTGTAACCCGCAACCTGAAACAAATAAGAAATGAGAAGACTAAGTTTTATATTATTCCTACTTACAATTTCTTTCACTGTTTTTAGCCAGAACGAAAGAAAATTTGTACGTAACGGCAACAAGCTTTTTATGGAGGCTGTTCGCGATACTACAAAAATAGATACTGTAAAATTCAGCAATTCCGAAACAGAATACAGGAAAGCGCTGAATAAAAGGCCAACCGATTTAAAATGGAATTATAACCTGGCTGATGCCCTGTACAAACAGCAGCGTTTTGATGAGGCTGAAAGTAAATTTTCTGAGTTAGGAGAAAAAATGGAAGAGCCAGTTGAGCGTGCCCATGCAAACCATAACCTTGGGAACACCCAGTTAATGCAGGAAAAAATTGACGAAAGCATTGAATCGTACAAAAAAGCCCTGCGCGAGAATCCTTCAGATTTAGAGACAAAGTATAATCTGGCGTATGCGCAACTGCTAAAGAATAAGAAAGAGCAGCAACAGAACCAAAACCAAGACAAAGACAACAAGGATAACCAGGACAACAAAGACAACCAGGATAAAAACCAGGATCAGCAGAATAAACAAGATCAACAACAAAATCAGAAGCAACAAAATAAAGATCAACAGAAGCAACAACAGCAACCTCAGCAAAATAAAATATCGAAACAGGATGCAGAGCAGTTGTTACAGGCTTTACAAAACGATGAACGCGATATTCAGGATAAAGTAAAAAAAGCAAAAGCAGCAAAAGCAAAAAGAGCGAGAACAGAAAAGGAATGGTAAGGAAGTTGGCAGTC
>JBDLJS010000144.1:0-6286 GCA_039714235.1 Bacteroidota bacterium
TGTAATCCTCGACAGTTAGGCGCCTGGCTGTTAAAAGCTTCGGCACAAAATACTCAAAAAAAATATAATGAAGCATTGAAGGCAAGTAACGAAATGTTAAAAATTAAGGAAGCTTTTGCCGACGGCCATTACCAAAAAGGATTTGCACTTAAACACCTGAATAAACCCAACGAAGCCATAAAGGAATTTCAGTTGGCAACGGCCCATAAAAAAGAGTATTACCAAGCCTTTATGCAAATTGGAGAAATATTAACCAACTATAAAAATTATAAAAAAGCCCTCGATGTTTACAACCAGGTTTTTAAATTTAAACCTAATGATGTATTTGCAACCATTTACAGTGCCAAATGCCACCATTTGCTTAACGATAATAAAAAAGCGGAAGAGCTGATTAACTCAGTTCCCAGAAAAAACCAGAATAACCTGGAAACAGTAAAGGTCAAGTGCCGGATTGCAATGGGTAAAGGCAATACAACCCAGGCAGCACAATACCTAAACATGGCAAGGAACATTAATAATAATTCAGAGCTGTTTGTGTTGCGTGCAAAATATGTTCTTACCAAAAACAACCGACAACTGGCAAAACAATATTTAGATAAGGCCAATGAACTGGACAATACAAACAGGGAAGCGCAGGATCTTTTAAAAGTTATTCAGCCTAAAAATACCAGCCCTAAAAAGGCACAGCAACCTGAAAAACCAAAACAGCAGCAGTCAATTATGTTTCAGAAACCAAAGCAGAAACAAACAAGCCCGATTAAGGTACCGGTGAAATAGACAACAGAATAACTGAATAAAGAATTAAAGATTCCCGTGTTCACGGGAATGACAGCCATTGTTAAAACAGCTTTTAAGAAAGAAAAACCCCGGAGCCTCTGCCCCGGGGAAAAAACCAAAAATCAACTAACCTTTAAACCGCCTGGTGACTTCATCCCAGTTGATGAGATTCCAGAATGCATTCACATAATCCGGACGCCTGTTCTGATAATTCAGATAATATGCATGTTCCCATACATCAATCCCGAGAATCGGGATTCCCTGAACCTCTGCAACATCCATCAGCGGATTATCCTGGTTGGGCGTAGACGAAACCACCAGATTATTGTTTTGAAGAACCAACCATGCCCAACCCGAGCCAAAACGCGTTACCGCAGCTTTGACCAAAGCCTCCTGAAAGTTTTTTACAGAACCAAATGAATCGTTTATTGCATCGAGTAGAACTCCTTCGGGGCCTGGTGCACCACCCGGAGCTATTACTTCCCAATACAAATTGTGGTTATAAAAACCACCTCCATTGTTCCTTACTGCAGCCGAAAGGCCTGATACTCCCGACAGAATTTCTTTAATCGGTTTTCCTTCCAAATCAGTACCGGCAACTGCAGTATTTAAATTATTTGTGTACCCCGCATGATGTTTTGTATGGTGAATCTCCATTGTTCTTGCATCAATATGAGGTTCTAATGCTGTATAACTATATTCTAATTTTACTAATTCAAATGCCATTTTATTAACTTATTAAAGATTTAAATGTATTTTATTCTTCATAACAAAAATAACGGCTATTTAGAATTAATCCAAATCTTTATAACGATTAACAGTTCGAAATCTTCTATTGTTCATAGAGGGAATTAATTAAAATGAAAATTCTCTGTAAAGAATACAAAACCTCTTGCCAGATCAGTTATTGCTGGCTGAAAGCACGAAGTTGGAAGTTGGAGGTTGGAAGATTATTAAAATGAACTTCGAACTTCAAGCACTCTTCTTCCAACTTTCTTAATAATAATTACTTTTGCCAACGCAACAGTTATTTAATAATTAAAACAAAATGAGACGACCATTTAAGTCAACTTACTTCGGATTTACTTCCGTCTTCCGACTTCGGTCTTCCGTCTTTCCAGTATGAACCGGAGTATCTTAAAACTTGCCATTCCCAACATCATCAGCAACATAACTGTTCCGCTACTTGGATTGGTTGATTTAGCCCTGATGGGACATCTCGGCTCAGAGATTTATATTGGGGCAATTTCGTTGGGAGGCATAATTTTTAATTTTATTTACTGGGGATTTAGTTTTCTGAGAATGAGCACTTCGGGATTTACAGCCCAGGCTTTTGGAGAAAAGAACAAAGCAGAGACAGCCGCCATTTTAATAAGAGCCTTACTACTAACACTCCTTATCAGTATTTTCATTTTAGTATTGCAAACACCAATTGCCTGGGCAAGTTTTAAAATAATTGGTGGTAGCCACGAAGTTGAAATTCTGGCTGAACAATATTTTAACATCAGGGTTTGGGCAGCGCCGGCGGCGTTAAGTCTTTTTGTTTTCAGCGGTTGGTTTTTGGGAATGCAAAATGCTCGTTACCCGATGATTATTGCCATTCTGGTAAATGTTGTGAATATAATTCTAAGCATGTTTTTTGTTTTCATTCTGAAAATGAAATCGGAAGGAGTTGCATTGGGAACAGCTATTTCGCAATATGTTGGGCTTGTTTTGGCTATCTTTCTTTTCCTAAAAAAATACCGGTCCCTGGTAAACGAAATAACGCGCAAAGCAATTGTTAACCTTAATTTTCTTTCGCAGTTTTTTAAAGTAAACACCGACATTTTTATCCGAACATTTTGTATTATTCTTGTTTTTACATTTTTTACATCAAAATCGGCAAGTATTAATGATACCATTCTGGCAGTTAACTCTTTACTGATTCAAATGCTGCTGTTCTTCTCGTTTTTTATCGACGGATTTGCGTTTGCAGGAGAGGCACTGGTTGGGAAATATATTGGGGCTAAGGAAAACCACAACCTCAAACAAGTGGTAAAGCTACTGTTCTTATGGGGAGGTGGACTTGCAATTTTATTTACCCTGCTTTACATTCCTGGAATAAACTTGATTTTACAAATACTCACATCGCAGGCCGAAATAATAAACAGTGCCCAGCCATATTTATTCTGGATTATTATTGTGCCTGTTGCCAGTTTTGCTTCATTCATCTGGGATGGAATTTATATTGGAGCAACCGCATCGCGGGCCATGCGAAATACCCTGTTGGCTTCTACATTTGTTGTTTTTGCACCTGCTTACTATTTCTTAAATCCCGTTTGGGGCAACCATGCCTTGTGGCTGGGGATGATACTTTTTATGTTTTCGCGCGGAGTTATTCAAACGCTGCTCTACCCAAAAGCAATATTACAACCGCTGCAATAATTATTCAACTGCCTTTAACCAAGCTTCGGCCATTAGTTGTGCCCCTGCCATCGACGGATGAACACCATCTGCTGCCCAGTATTTTCCCGGTGCATGTTTTATGGCTTCGTCAAACACCTTTTGAAACGGAATCCAGGACGCATTAAACTCATTGGCAATTTTTAATGCAGCTGCCTGGTATTGTTTCATTGGCTCAACCCATGTTTCATCAACTGCAGTGGTTTCCAGCACATAAAACGGCTCACAAATTACCAGTTTAATCCCCGGAAAACTCTCTTTTGTCCAGGTTAAAAGTTTACGATAATCGTTTTCATAAACATCAACAGTGCCATCATAGTGTCCGTTACGTTTATGCCAGTAGTCGTTCACCCCAATTAGTATACTCAACACATTCGGCTTAAGTTCCAGACAATCTTTTTCCCAACGGTCGGCAAGCTGGAATACTTTGTTCCCACTAATTCCGCGATTGTAAATGGTTAGATCTTTTTCGGGCAATGAATTTAATAAATGCGAAGCAGCTAAAAAGGCATAACCAAGTCCAAACGAACCAGCATTATTGGGCAGTTCCTTTTCTTTTTCCCTATGTGCATCGGTAATCGAATCGCCCTGAAAAAGAATGGTGTTTCCTTTTTCAATCATGGAATATTTAGCGTCTGTGCTTTTATCTTCTTTAGAAATACACGATGATACAATTGCAGGAATACTTGCCAGTACTGCTGCTCCGGCGGTCGATTTTGTCAGAAAATTTCTTCTTGAAAGGCTCATTGGTTTATTTCTTATTTTAGGTTAAATATAAAAAAACATACCTTAAGTTATCCAATGACTTAAGCAAATTTATTCCGGTTTTGGCATCTCCAAAAGCTTATCGGCCATGGCATTTGCCAGATTAACCAACTCTTCGCGGGTAGTTACTTTCAGGTTACCTTTTTCCTCGATGGGTTCGTAAACTTGTTCCCATTTAATTTTTTCGGCAAATGTTTTCAGGTTTTTAACTCCACCGCCGTTCCACGAGTAGTTCCCGAAAATTCCCAGGTAATGGTTCTTCGGAGCCATGTGTTCGATAGTTGAAAGTAAAGTCTCGACATTGGGGAACATAGCATTATTGTAGGCCGCGCTGCCAACTATAAAACCCTTATACTTAAAAATGTCGTTTATTATGTACGACGAATGGGTTTTTGAGGCATCGTAAACACGAATGTTTTTAATACCACGAACCGCAATTTGCCGGGCAATAACTTCTGCCATTTTTTTGGTATTCCCATACATCGAACCGTAAACAATAACCACGCCCCGGTCTAAATCGTACGAACTCCATTTGTTATATCGGGTAAGAATCCAGTCGAGGTTGCTGCGCCAGATTGGGCCGTGTGTAGCAGCAATCATTTTAATATCGAGCGGAGCCAGTTTTTTAATGGCACGCTGGGTGTGCGGACAATATTTCCCAACAATATTGGTAAAATACCGCATTACCTCCACCTCGTAAAAATCGAGGTTAATCTCATCGTCGAAAATACCACCATCCAATGTTCCGTAACTGCCAAATGCATCGCCCGAGAATAAAATCTTGTTGGTTTCTTCGTAGGTTACCATGGTTTCGGGCCAGTGCACCATAGGCACCATCTGGAACTGCAGTTTATGTTTCCCAAGGTCGAGAGTATAGTCGTCGTGCACCATCAACACTTTCTCCGGGGTCATGTAATAACTTTCAACAAAACCAAAAGTCTTTTTATTACCAACCAACGTAATATCAGGATATTTATGAACGATTGCCTTCAATGCCCCCGTGTGGTCGGGTTCCATATGGTTAATAACCAGATAATCAATCTGACGGTCGCCAATAATCTCTTCAATGGCATCGAGGTAATCATCGATAAAAGCACGCTCAACGGTATCAACCAGCGCCACTTTCTCATCAACAATTAAATAACTGTTATACGAAATCCCGTACGGAATGGGCCAGATATTTTCGAACAAATGGGTACGACGGTCGTTAAAACCCAGGTAATAAATATTCTCGGCAAGATTAACTTGTAACATAATTATTCTTTTTCTAAGTTCTCTGCGAAAATAATGAATTTACACCGAACGGCTACCAAAAATAATTTCAAACCGGTTTATTTAGAATGAAGTTTATGTTGGTATTAACATTTCCATTATTTTTGACCCAAAGAATTATTTTATGTCTATCGAACAAAAAAACAGACTTATGTTATTTCCGCGAATCGGAAAGTTTATCATCATTTTTGTTGCTCTGGCCTTTATTGTTGTGGGGGTTCGTGCATACCAGCTTTACCGTTATGTATTCGATGCCAACGTTAAAACCGATTATGTTCTGACAATCCCTGACAATGCCACATATGAAGATGTTACCGACAAACTGACAAACGACGATGTTTTAATCAACTACAAGGCATTCAGGTGGGTTTCAAAAAAGAAGGAATACCCGGCAAATATTAAACCGGGACGGTACGAAATAAAAAAAGGAATGAACACCAACCAGGTTGTTAACATGCTGCGCAGCGGTGCACAACAACCGGTTGATGTAACGTTTAACAACGTTCGTTTCAAAGAGGACCTTGCGGGAAAAGTAAGTAATTACATAATGGCTGATTCGCTTGCTATTCTTCGGTTATTTTTAGACGAAAGGCAGATTCACGAGTGGGGATTTACCAGCGAAACCTACCGTACCATGTTTATTCCGAACACCTACGAAATGTACTGGACAACCACGGCAGAAGATTTTGCAAAACGGATGCACACCGAATATGAACGTTTTTGGACCGATGAGCGCAAAAAGAAAGCCGAAGCCATAAACCTTACGCCTGTAGAGGTTTCTATTGTGGCATCCATTGTGCAGTCGGAAACGGCGAAAAAAGATGAAATGCAGCGCATTGCCGGACTGTACATTAACCGCCTGAACAGGGGTATCCTGCTGCAGGCCGACCCGACGGTTAAATATGCTGTTGGCGATTTTAAACTGAAAAGAATACTGAATTCGCACCTCGAAATTGAATCGCCTTACAATACCTATAAATTTGCAGGACTGCCTCCTGGCCCCATTACTTTTCCCGAGGTTTCATCAATC
>JBDLJS010000145.1:0-6201 GCA_039714235.1 Bacteroidota bacterium
TTGAAGGCGACGATGCCAGTTGCCTCAACCTTAACCGCATTGCACAACCTGCTGTTTTGGGTGTTGACCCTGAGGCTTTGACGGGACGTTTCTCTTTTGCTGCCAGGATGAAGAACCAGGGAGAAGAGGAACCGTGGCAAATCCTGAACGAAGAATTTAACGATGGCACCATTCCTGCCATTGCCGACCAGACTGTTATCCAATGGGGGCTTGGAATGAAAGTAGGCGATGTTTTGTTGTATCAGAATGAACTTGGTGACACGTTACGCTTGAAACTAATAGCCGGGACAAAACCATCAATCTTTCAGGGATTTGTTCTCATTTCAAATAAACATTTCTTAAAAAATTACCCAACCAGCAGCGGCTCAAATATTTTCTTAGTTGAAGGGGAGCCTGCAAATGAAACCGCAATAGGAGAGGAGTTGCAATCGGTTTTTCGCGACTACGGCTGGGAGATGGAATCAACTGCCAAACGGCTGGTGGAATTTTATTCGGTAACAAACACATATCTTTCAATCTTTCTGGCGCTTGGTGCCTTGGGATTAATCCTCGGGACAATTGGCCTGGCGGTAATCCTTGCCCGCACTATCCTCGAGCGTCGCCGCGAAATTGCCGTAATGCAGGCGGTAGGTTTTAGTACAAACTCAATTTTTAAGATATTAATTGGTGAATACTCGATATTGCTTGTCGCAGGTGTTTTAATCGGTTTTGTTACTGCAGTGGTTGCAACCTTGCCCGCCTTTATGTCTGCAAACTCCGATGCCTCGCTTTCCACAGTTGCATTAGTGGTAGCTCTAATTCTAATAAATGGATTTCTTTGGATAATAGGCTTAAGCTGGTTCTCGCTACAGAAAAAAGTTTTGGTTACGGAGTTGAGGGTGGAGTAAATTTAATACCTTAAATTTAAGCTGTAACTTTATAAAGCAAACAAAAACAAAACTATGGAGAAACACAATCATTTTATGCAAACTGCCATTAACCTGGCCCAAAAAGGGATGAACTCAAACAATGGTGGCCCGTTTGGAGCACTGGTAGTTAAAAATAATAAGATTATCGCTGAAGGATACAACCAGGTTACTTCAAAAAACGACCCTACAGCCCATGCCGAAATAGTTGCCATACGCGAGGCGTGTAAAAAACTTAACTCGTTTCAACTGGATGGTTGTACAATTTATACTTCCTGCGAACCATGCCCCATGTGTCTGGGGGCTATTTACTGGGCACGCCCTAAAAAAGTTTATTTCGCTGCAACGCGAGAAGATGCAGCTGATACCAACTTCGACGATCATTTTATTTACGACGAAATGGAACTTGATTTTAAAGAACGGCATATCGATTTTGAAAATATTATGCGAGATGAAGCACGGTTGGTTTTCGAAAAATGGAAGGAGAAAGAGGATAAAACAGTTTATTAAAGAAAAGTTGCGGTTTGGTATTTTCAACTTTTAGGGATACTTTAGTCTATGTATCTGATGATTTTGTGTCTTGTGTCTAAAAACCCAAAAATCTTATATCTAAAATCTAAATGAACGGCAAAATAGTCATACCAAAGAAGTTCTGGTTTATACTCCTCACTTCAATTGTTGCTATCTGCCTGGTTTCATTTACCATAGGACGGGAATTGTACGCAGGCAAAACCGAAAGCATTTTCTCATTTGGATTGATTCATTTTTCAGGCTATTTATTTTTCCTGTTGATGCCGGTTGAGGTAGCATTTATTTATTATCTGCCTTTTTATTCAGAAGTTAAATTAATTGCAGCAGCTCTGGGAACTGCAATTGTGGCACAGTGTATAGATTTTTTTATCGGGAAGCTGATTCGGCCAAAAAGAATTTTTGAATTAATGGGAAGAAAAAGAATCGTAAAATCTGAACGATATATTCAGAAATATGGCTTGTTAACCATCTTTGTCTTTAATCTTTTCCCACTATCGTCACCTGTTATTGCACTGGTTTCAGGGATGATAAAATTCAATTTTAAACAATTCATTTTGGTCAGTTCACTCGGTCTGCTGATTAAATACGTTGTTTTGAGTTTGTGGTTTGCTTAATCCTTAATTCCTAAAAGTCGAACCAAACAACCCGATATTCGAAATACGAATCAAATTTTTATCAATTATCTTACAATGAATCTCAATTCAGGTTGAACTTATGAATTAAGTGTAACTTTGTTTCGAAATTTTAATACCAAAAAATTATGAAGGCATTTATGTTTCCTGGTCAGGGAGCTCAATTCCCCGGAATGGGAAAAGACTTATATGAAAATTCAACAGAAGCAAAAGCTTTATTTGAAAAAGCTAACGATATTCTCGGGTTCAACATTACCGACATAATGTTTGAAGGTGAAGTTGACGATCTGAAACAAACCAAAGTAACTCAGCCAGCTATATTCCTTCATTCTGTTTTGCTGGCAAAAACGTTGAAAGATTTTACGCCCGATATGGTTGCAGGCCACTCGTTGGGAGAGTTTTCGGCACTGGTAGCAAATGGAGCACTTAATTTCGAAGATGGATTAAAACTGGTTTCACAACGTGCCATGGCCATGCAAAAAGCCTGTGAGATTGAACCATCGACCATGGCTGCTATTGTGGGTTTAGGCGATGAAGTTGTTGAAGAAGTTTGTGCCGAAATTGAGGATGTGGTTGTTCCTGCAAACTACAATTGCATGGGGCAGTTGGTGATTTCCGGTTCGGTTGCCGGAATTGACAAAGCCTGTGAAGTACTGACTGAAAAAGGTGCAAAACGTGCCATTAAGCTGGTTGTTGGAGGTGCTTTCCATTCACCGTTTATGGAGCCTGCACGCGAAGAACTGGCAGCAGCAATTAAGGCCACAAATTTTTTAAATCCGGTTTGCCCGGTTTATCAGAATGTAAATGCACAGCCAGTTTCAGATCCGGCTGTAATTAAGGAAAACCTGATTGCACAGCTTACTGCTCCGGTAAAATGGACTCAAATAGTACAAAATATGATTGCCGATGGTGCCACTTCGTTTACCGAAATAGGACCAGGAAAAGTCTTGCAAGGCTTGGTTAAAAAGGTTGACAGAAGTATGGAAACTATTGGGATTAATAGTTACGAAGGATAATAACTGGTTAAATATATTGAAAGTCCCGGTCAGTTAATATTGGCCGGGATTTTTTATGTTATTAATTCATACTTTTTTGCAGCATCCTGTAAATAGTAGATTTACCAATGCCAAGTTTTGAGGCTACCAGCCTTACATTCTGGTTGTATTTGTTAAGGAAAAATTTTACGATTTCATTATTGTATTCATCAAGTGTTTTTTCCGATGCCAAAAGATTCTGAACACTTTCGTCAACATTCATATTTAAATGACTGGTTTTTATAACATCCCGCGTGGTCATTACACAAGCAAGTTCAACTATAGCTTTCAATTCCCTTATATTACCCGGATAATGATAGGAGAGGAGCATTTGTTTAGCCTCGTTCGATATGGTTTTGGCCTCCATATCATTTTCTTTGCAAAACTCATCAGCAAAATATTTTGCCAACAGTATTTTGTCGTTTCCCCTTTGACGCAGTGGCGGTATCTCAATTGGCAATCCCAGCAAACGATAGTATAAATCTTGTCTGAATTGGTCGTCAGCGGCCAGGGCAGCAAGGTTCTTATGTGTTGCTGTAATAATACGCACATCCAATGGAATTATATCGTGTCCTCCTAACCTTACCAGTTCTCTTTCCTGGATTACCCTTAAAAGTTTTGCCTGCAGATTAAGATTGAGGTCGGCAATTTCATCTAAAAACAATGTGCCTCCGTTTGCCATTTCGAATTTTCCAATTTTTTTGAAATCAGCACCAGTAAATGCACCTTTCTCGTGCCCAAACAATTCACTTTCAATCAAACCTTCCGGAATAGCAGAAACATTAACCGCAATAAATGGCTTGGTGCACCTTCTCGAATTGTAATGAATTCCTTTGGATACCAGTTCTTTACCTGTCCCTGTCTCACCTGAAATAGATACTGAGATATTGGTTTGAGTGGCTTTGTTCATTAATTCGAAAACATGTTCAATCTCGCGGCTGTTACCTTTTATCAGGTTTTTAAAATTGTATTTTTCCCTAACCGCATCTTTTAAAATGATATTTTCATTTTTTAGCTGGTCGGTTTTGTAAATATTGTTAATTATATTACTAAGCTTTTCCCTGGTGTCAGGAGCTTTCATAATATAATCGTAAGCCCCAAGTTTCATTAACTCAATGGCTGTGTCAATATCGTCTTGTGCCGAAATTACAATTACCTGTGCAGTGGGTAGCTCTTTTTGAATTTTCTGAAGGACTTCTTTCCCTGTCATATCAGGCAGTGTGTAATCGAGCGTAATAACATCGGGTTTTTCATTAAGACACGAAATAACATCGGTCCCGTTATGAAAAACTTTTACCTGTAGATTGTCGTCGGTTAACTGTTTTTTTATTACCCGGGCGTATAAAACATTATCTTCAACTATAAAAACCTTATACTGGTTTTTACTTTTGGAATTTGCCATTTTGCGTTATTTAGAGACTATAAAATTAAATAAATACCAGTATAAAACAAATTGTTTGTCCAAAATTTGGAAAATTATGACGTTACTTTCCCAATATTGAAAAATAGGAGAGGGGAGCAAGAAAAAGTTCTTAATACTTGTAAGCAGCCTTTTGTAAGTCTTTTAATGTTTTAAATGGTTTATTTGGTTTTAATATTTTTGACAGGTGTAAATGAACCTTCAAACGTATTTCTTTCCCAATTTTAGTATCCATTCTGTCGAATGAATGTCCTCCTGGTAAGGCGTCAAATATCTCATAATTAAATGGTTTATCTTCTGCTTTTAACGATTTAATCAGATGTTCAACTTCCAGAACATTTACATCATCGTCGTTCGTATTAGTATGAATTAAAAGAGGTGTTCCATCAAATTTGTGGGTATTCCATGCAGGAGATCGTCTGCGGTATTCCTGTACATTGTCGTTTGCGCTTTTCCCAATATGGTACTCAGCTTCGTATAAGTCGCGGTAGCCTTGCTCATGGTAGCCCATTCGGGCAATCAGGTCGCTGACCGGCACCCCTGCAAAAGCAACCTGGTAATCGTCCGGATGGTCAAAAATATTCATTAACGAAATTAAACCACCGTGACTCCAGCCAATAATTCCCACACGTTTTTCATCAACAAAACTGTAGTTCTCTATCATATAATTTCGGCTGGAATAAACATCTTCGGTTTCCAAACCTCCGTAGTCAATTTTTTCGTAATGGCCTTTACCATAGCCGGTACTCCCGCGGTATTCGGGTGCCACAATCACATAGCCCTGGCTTACAAGCTCGCGCACAATGTGTGCGTAATAAGTTGTAAAATCGGCATGAACGCCACCATGCGGTAAAACAATCAGCGGATATTTTTTATTTATATCAATATTTAACGGAATAAAAACGTAGGTCCAGAATTTCACCGGGTTGCCGGCTCCTTTGGCAGTCGGATTTTTTTCTTTCCATTTGGGCGGGCCGTAAATGTAAAGTTTATCAACGTGGGCAATGTCGCCTACTTTGTTGTACCACAATACATCGTCAATTAGTTTTTCCAACCTGTCTATTTTATGGTTCAGGTTGTTGTCGTATTTCTGAAGTTTTTCAATTTCCGGTTTTAAATCCTGTGTTTGTGCATTTATAATTACAACCGAGATTATCAGAAGCAGAAAAAACAGTGTAATTCTTTTCATCGCAATTAGATTTAGTTTTAATAGAACAAATAATATTTAATCAGGTATAAATGTAAAAATCAATTCTTAATTTTATAAAGGAAGAAAATCATAAAAACCGATTAAATTAAATAATATGAAACGAACATGAACTTTTTTAATCATAATTCATAAAAATGCATGATTAAAAAAAGTTCGTGTGAGAGCGGAGCGGTTACATCCGTTCTCAAATTTTAAAGTAAAATAAATAATAACTTGAAAATTTTAAACGGATGAATTACAATGCATTTCATAAATTATCGTACGGATTATATATTATCGCGACAGAATTGAATGGGGAAAAGGTCGGATACATTGGGAATACGGCATTTCAGATTACGGCGGAGCCATCGAAAGTTGCAATAAGCTGTAATAAAAATAATTATTCGGCTCAGAAAATATTAGACAGCAAAAAATTCTCCATATCAATATTGAAAAAAGAGGTGGAAACTTCTTTAATCGGAAAATTCGG
>JBDLJS010000146.1:0-6144 GCA_039714235.1 Bacteroidota bacterium
GAAAGCGTAAACAGGAATTCAATACCCCCTTCCGGCTTATTTCGGGCAGATATATTTCCTTTGTGCAATTGAATTGCATTTTTAACGATTGAGAGTCCAAGACCAGTTCCTCCCAGCTCGCGGGTTCGTCCCGAATCGATTCTGTAGAACCTTTCGAATATACGGTGCAGGTGCTCTTCCGGAATACCAATCCCTGTGTCGGAATAACAGAAATAGTGGAACTTTTTATCTTCCAGATGATTTCTTATTTCAATATTTACATTGTCTCCTGCATAATTTATTGAGTTTTCAATTAAATTCTGAAAAACAGATGAAAGGAGAGAGTCGTTTCCGTTTACCACAACTTTATCGTCAATATTTAGTTTACATTTTATGTTCTTTTCTTCCAGCCTGCTTTCAAGATTTTCTATAACATCGGAAACGACACTTTTTATATTCACCGGCTTAATCTCAAATAATTCGCCGGCATCTTCAATATTATTGAGCAACGAAATATCGTTTAACAGCAGGTTTAATCTTTCGGTCTGTACATTAACCCGTTCAATAAAATACTGTTGCTTTTCTTTGTCTATTTTTGGGTTATTCATCAAGGTTTCGACATACCCCTTTATTGATGCCAGTGGAGTTTTTAGCTCGTGTGCAATATTGGAAGTAAGCTGTTGTTTTAACAACCTGCGTTTTTCGAGGCGTGTGATATCGGTAATAAGAATTTCAAAACTTTTATCGGCAAAAATTATGCATTGTACTTTAAAATAGCGTTCGTTTTTATTTATTGTGATTTCAGTTTGTGGTAACTCGCTGCTTTTAATAACAGTTTTTTTTACAAGATTCCTATCTAAAAATTTATTTATTTTTTTGAATTCGCGAATAGTAAAAATATTTTCGGGGGAACTGGCTGAGGTATTGGAAATAAAACTTATATGCTGAACAAAATGACTGTTAACCAGCATTTTATCCTTATTAGGCTTAAAAAATCCTATTCCTTCGTTCAGAATATTCATGTGGTTAAAAAGCCGGTCTTTTTCCAGTGCGAGGTTATTTTTAGCTTTACTAAGTTTGTTGTATATCTTAACAATCTGACTGCCAATCTCACCCAGTTCATTATCGGGGAATTTACTCTCTTCTTCATCAATGGATTCATTCTTGCCTGCTTTAATTGCGAAGTCTTTCAATTTTGTGATTGATATGGACAACCGTTTTGTTAATTCATTTATTATCAACCAAATAACCAGAAATATACCTAAGATAAAAAATATGAAGTAACGTTCGGCCTTCAGGAAGTTTTCAACTTCTATGTCGTAAACCATAGCCGTTCTCACAAAATAGTTTTCGAAATTTCGGGCGTAATAGTAAAAATCCTGCCCTGTTGTTTCAGAGTGACGGATATTTGACCCGGTTTCGGAATAAAATGCTTTTTGAATTTCAGGACGCTGATAATGGTTTTCCATGTTTTCATAATCAGGCACATAGCTGTCGTAAAGTACAACACCTTTTTTATCGATAACTGTTATCCGTATATTTTGCTGAGGAATAAGGTGTTTTAAGGTGTCTGCCCTACCGAAGTCCAAATCCTGAGCCAGGTTATAATGTTCCAGGTAATTATAGGTTACTTCAGTTACATTCTCAAGCGTATTTTCGAGCTGTGCAATTTTGTAATTCTTTTCCCTTTGATGCTGAAAAAGTAATATTGCCACTGTAAATACAAGAAATACAGCTATAAAGTAGTAAAATATTTTCCTTCTGAATGATTGTTGAATTGGCACTTTTAGTGAATTTAACTGGTAAATATTTTAAATTTTGAATGCATAACCGTACCCGGTTTTTCCTTTAATATATTTTCCGTAGGCGCCTATTTTTTTCCTGAGGCGGGCTATGTTAACATCTACATTTCGTTCAGTAACAATCACATCGTCGCCCCATATCCGATCGAGTATTTCGCTTCGCCCAATGTATTGGCCCTTAAATTTTAGCAGAAGTGCAATTATTTCAAACTCCTTCCGGGTAAGATTAACCGGCTTATTATCAATAGTAACAGATTTGCGTTTTGTGTCTAACTCGAGGCCATCTACTGTAAATATTCTGGTTGATTCTGTTTCCTGCCTGCCCCTTTTTAAAACGGCTTTTATGCGTGCCACCATCTCTTTAATCGAAAATGGTTTGGAAATGTAATCGTCGCCACCTACATTAAACCCAGTGAGAATATCATTTTCGGCTGTTTTGGCCGTCATAAAAATTATAGGCACCGAAAATTGCATCTCTTTCCTGATTTTTGATGCCATTTTATAACCTGACATTTCACCCATCATTACATCGAGCAGTATCAGGCTGAAATCTTCCAGAGGCTTTTTTAAAGCCTCTTCCGCCGAGTGAGCTATATCAGTTTCAAAACCTTCGCTCGACAAATTAAACTCAAGGATTTCGCATAAATCTTTTTCGTCGTCAACTATTAATATTTTCGGAATTGAACTACTCATGTTTTAAAACTTAATTTCAACACTTAAATACAGGAATGTAGTATTTGACACCTCTTCCAAATCCGGATTCCATACCCTTACGTTTGGTGTAATTTTTACACCTTTTACCGGCGAATATTCAACGCCTGCCAGCATAAGTTGCCCGTCTTTGGCAATGTGCCAGGCTTCTCCACCTTCCGGATTTTTTGAGTTCAGGTCGTCGTAACGAGCAAACAGTTTTACATTACTTTTGGGTTTATATGTGGCGTAAAACGACGTTCCAAACATATCCTGTCCATCTGTCATTTTATTGTTTTTTTGATAATTGTATTCTCCCGCAACAACTAATTTGGCTGAAGCATAAGCCAGCAATGTTGCAAGCGATTGCTGTTTTACATCTTTACCCATTCGATCGACAAACACTCTGGCTGTAACATTTTTTACAGGCTTAATAGTTGTTCCAAGCCCCGGGCGCAAGATATCGTCGGCCTGAACCTTTTTATAGCCTTCACCATTAAGTACCGAAAAATCGACACTAATAAAGTCGGCAATTTTGTAATCGATATTAAATCCCAGGTCGGCACTTGAGTTAAACTTATATTCGTCCTGGTACGATTTCATCATGTAACGGTTCCCCCATATTTTCTCGGAAACTTTAAACTGGGTTGTTGAAATCATTCCAAAATAAGCTTTCAGTTTACCTTTTTTATACTTAATGTAAGCGTTTTTCAGAAAAGCTGAAAGTTCGTGGCCTGCACCATCTTTCGGATTACCAACATCAAATACTACTTTTGCATAAAAATTCTCACTGAAATTGTACTCGTAACCTAAATAAGCCCTTGTATTTTCAAATTCGGGGGTTGTTTCTCCATCGAAAGAACTGGTATGAAAGTTTGTAAAAATCAAAGCTAATGGTTTTCCATTTGGGTTAAACTCCTCGAAGATATTTTGACTAAATCCCATTGTAATTATTCCTTGAACCAGTAGCAATAGTAAAAAAGTTCTTTTCATTATACTTAAGATTGAATTTTTTCGATAGCAAATGTGAGTGATTGCTAAAACACCCAAGTTACAAAATTGTTATAAAACAGTTAAATATAAGATTTGCGATGAATTAAAAGACTTTAACCAACAGGTAATTCAGAAAGCCGGGCCATTCTGCCCGGCCTCAAAATTTTGTCAGCGACTCATATTATTTAGACTGTCTTGTATTAACAATAAAATCACGTTCCGACTTCACCAGGTTAACCGTGTGTAGTAATAAATTTTCAATTTCCGAATTAATTTTAAACAGTAATTGTGAGTTACGTGTATTTACTGCCTTGTGTTTAACACGTTTAAACTGACTTTTTTCAATTTTGCGCAGCTTTTCAATAATTTTATCCCGTTCTGCTACCAGGTTATCCAACTCATCAAAGTTTTCGTTTTTAACAGTATTCAGAACAATATTGTAAAAATTATTCAACTCGTCAATCAAAGCTGTAAATTCGTTAACCTGTTCTTCTATAAACGGTTTATGGTGGTTTTCAAGATGTTCAATCATCGGATTAAGCATAAAATGCACCGAATGGGCCATTTCTCTTTTATGTTCCATCATTTGTACATAAAAGTGAGTCGTTTCGGCAGAGTTATCCATCAGTTTCTGAACAATATTGAATACTTTATCTTTGTTCTTCTTGGCTTTCTTTGAAAACGACCGGCAGGCTTCTTCTGCATTCTTAATTCCACTTCTGTCTTCTTTGATAAAACTCTCAAGTCCGGCAGTAATAATCTGGTTGGCGGTTGCAATTGCTTTTATAATCTGTTTCGAACTTTTAGCTATTATCACTTCCAAAGCATCTTCTTCATCAATAGCATCTTCTTCGTCAGCTACTTTTAAGGCAGCACGTTTCCGGAAAATAATTTGCGTACGGATTACCATAAAAATTGCAATAGCAACGAACACGAAGATCATAAACTTACCACTAACCGAAATTAACAGTGCAATTAAGCCCGATACTGAAAAAGCAATCAGAGCCGTTAAAAACCAGCCCCCGATAACTGCAAATACGCCCGAAATCCGGTAAACTGCACTTTCGCGATCCCATGCCCGGTCTGACAATGAAGTTCCCATTGCCACCATAAAAGTCACATAGGTTGTTGATAATGGTAATTTTAATGAAGTACCAATTGCAATAAGGATACTTGCTACCACCAGGTTCACCGATGCTCTTACTTTATCAAAAGCAGGTGGCTCAGAGTCATCCCCGTAATACGAAAATTTATCGAACCGGGATTGTACTGTTTGTGTAACCACTCCGGGTAAGTTATTTTGAAGTTTCTTATTAAAGTTAGTAACTCCCCTCACCATTAACCTTGCTGCCAGCGATGAGCCAAAGCGCTCGGCTCCTTCATCTTGTCGCCCAAGGTTTACTTCTGTTTCGGTAACCGCCCGTGCTTTTTTCGAAAGGATTAATGTAACCACCATTATTAATCCCGAAAGTAAAAGCATTAACACTGGTGTACTGCTTTTCCCGGCCAGCATTTCCATTGAGAATGAATCGGGAGATAATCCTCCTGAAGCTCTCCAGGCCTCGAATGATTTAAAGCCGGCGATAGGAACCCCGATAAAGTTTACCAGGTCGTTGCCGGCAAATGCCATGGCAAGGGCAAATGTGCCAACCATTACAACTACTTTCAGAATTTTAATATTGAATACCCATTTTAACAACTGAATAAAAACTACCCAGAAACCAAAACTTGCCAGTAGAATTAAACCGGTATTATGCTTAAACCATTCCTGCAGGGTTTCTCCCGAGCCAATTGTATAATCAGCAAAAGAGGAACCTTTCATCCCCTTAATAAAAATGAAATAGGTAATTACTGTTATGGCAAGGCCGCCAAATGCCGAGCCTAAATATTTCATTGGCCCTCTGTACCTGAAAGAAAATATGAGCCTGGTGATATACTGTACAATTGCCCCGATTGAAAATGCTATAAACACCGAAAGTAAAATTCCGGTAATAATAGCCAGTGCTTTCTCGGAGTTGATGTATTGCGAAAGCTCTGCCGCAACCGAGCCCCCCATACTTTTAATTTTAACTACCGAAACTGCAACGGCTGAGCCAAGCAGCTCGAACACAATGGAAACCGTTGTAGATGTAGGCATTCCAAAAGTGTTAAACAGGTCGAGAAGAATTACATCGGTTATCATTACAGCCAGGAATATGACCATAATTTCGGCGAAGAAAAACATGTCGGGATGAAAAATCCCTTTTCGTGCAACTTCCATCATTCCATTCGAGAAAGTGGCACCTACGAGTACACCCAAACTGGCCATTAAAAAAATAGCCCATTTGGGAGCAGCTTTAGAACCAATGGCGGAGTTAAGGAAGTTTACAGCATCGTTACTTACTCCAACAATTAAATCGGATATTGCTAGTGCGAACAGCACTACCACTAAAATCAGATAAAAATTTTCCATTTAGATAAGAGTTAATGACAGGTAATAATTGTGTCGTGTAGTTTTTATTAAATACAAATTGATAATTGTTTTTTCGGGAGCAAAGGTGACAGAATGTAATAACAAAACGATTACAAAATTATTACAAAACAATTAATTTATTGATTGGCAAGCACCTTAATTGGTTGATAATGAATAACTATTCGAACAACACGAATAATTATAAAAATATTACAGTATAAAAAAGCC
>JBDLJS010000147.1:0-5960 GCA_039714235.1 Bacteroidota bacterium
AAGACTGAATAGAAAATTGCAAAAAACAAGGTGCTAAAAGTAAGAGAAGTCGCTAGTTCGTTATCGTAGTTTTTAGATGAGAACCACGAGATAAAAATAACCCAGGTAGCTACAAATGCCAGGTAATTTAAAAGCTTCCATTTCTTTTTGGTTGATATGAATAGTATACCAGAATTGATAATAACCATATAAATGAGCAATACCAAAATACTTGAATCCGGGTCTTTTAAAAGGAAAGGCACAAGATAAGCACCCACCAATCCGAAATGTGCAATTACCTGTCGGTTGTAATATAATGCAAGGTAAACTGTTAATACGGTAAATAAAACCATTAAAATGAAAGTGAGTAAGTTTGGGTAAAGGCCATAATAGCTATATGCAGCGTAAGTAATAAAATAGTAGATGGCCATTGCACCGCTAAAGAGTACTGCACTAAAATTGAAATAGTTCTTTTTTAACCGGATAGCAAAAAAGGTTAATCCTGCACCGACCAGATAGCCGAGTATAATTCTAACCAACGGAGAGATCAGGTCATTATCGATAGCATATTTTGTGCCAATCCCAACTCCGATAATTAAAACGGCAATTCCAATTTTATTGATTAGGTTTTCGCCAATAAATTTCTCAACCTCTGAACTAAAGGCACCTTTTTTCTTCTCTTTTAATCCGGCTTTTTTCTTTTGAGAACTTTTTTGATGAAGAATTTTCTCAATCTCTTTCCTCTCAGGTTTTGCCGGTTTTTGTTTTATGGTTTCCGTTTTAGCAGAAGTTTCTTTTTCTGAGTCATCAACACGTAAAGTTGTAATTTGCAATTGCAACTCGTTAATTTCCTGTTGAAAGAGCGATTGTTTTTTTAACAACTCGTTTAGCTTTTCGAGAAGCTCGCTTTTATCAGATTTTTTGATAGGCATAAAATTGGTTTTTAATTTTACATTTCTAAATCCTGTAAAAGAACGAAATTCCCATTCCTGGCATAACCGGGAAATCAAAATCAATTAACGGACGTTGTTTATAGTATTCGTAATGATGAATTCTGAATCCCATCCCCAGATCAATTTTCACACCAGCCTTTGATGAAAAATAGAATCTCTTTCCAACCCGTGCAAAAAGATACGCAGCTTTTTCGTGAAACGTATCTGCTTTATCCGAAAAATATTGCAATCCTGTTTTTCCGAACCATGTACGGTTGTTAGTTCGTTTCGAATTTCCTGCGAAATAGTAACTGTAATCGCCGGTGAGCGAAAAGAGTGTTTCACCATCAGCCACTAATCCGCCAACTTTAAATCCAAATTGCGAATTGTTGTTTTCTAAGTCAAGCCCGATGTTAAAAACTTCCATAACACCAAAACCAGCAGTCAGGTATGTTTTACCTTTCGGCTGATTTTCTTCCTGCGCATAAACCGATTGGCAAAGTATCAGAAAGGTTATAAAAACTATGATTGCAATTTTCCTCAGGCAGTATTGAATTGACATCTATTTTTTTCTTTTAATGTTACTATTCAAAGCTTTGTTTTTGCCTGCCGGGCTCATCCCGTTTAACGGCAATTTTGTCTTCTTTCTCGTTGCCAGATGTCCAACCAATGTGCCTGCCCCGATAAAAATAGGTAGTGTAATTATGGATGTAAATTCAAAAACCTCCCGATCTGCTGAATTTTTAATCGAATTTTTTAGTAGCTCGAAAGCCAGGAATCCTGCACCCGCCCCAAGTAGTTGCCCCATTTGATTTTTGCTTTTGTTCCTGTATTTTAAATTATCCACTTCATTCCAGGTGAAATATTTATCTTTTGTCGGGAATAACAGGGAAGCATTGGAGTACAGCATTAAAATTGTATCGTTCGAGAAACCGTAGTTTCCTTTAATTTTATTATTACTGTCGGAGGTTTCTACCCAAATTTCGTAACGTTGTGCGAAACAACCGAAAAAGATAAAAATCAGAATAAATGTCGAGATTGTTTTTTTCATGATTGTGTATTTCGATTTAAAAAGAATACCCAATCCCCAACATTGGAATTATCGGTGGGTCTTCAAATGTTATTAAAGTTACATTGGCTTTTAACAGAAGTCCCTTTTTCCCTTGAAAACGGTATCCTATTTTTAATCCGGGACCACTATCGCCATTGTCTTCATTATCGTCACTGTCGCTGTCTATATTTAAAAATGCAGTCAATCCTGTCTCAAAAATATGTTTTGGCCCGCCTAGTACAAGCATTGTTTCAGCATTCAACCAATGAGCACCATAAGCAAAACCTATACCCATTGTGTATCCACCACCAAGTAATACCCCAAAATGGTCTTTTACCGGAAGTAATCGTTCATAATCAAGATCCAGAGTTAGAATCAGGTTTGTTTCCAACGAAACGGAATTCCTTTGGATATCAAACAAAGTGGTTGGGCTTAATGGTTGATTTGTTTCCAAACTTTTTTGCGAAAATACATGTCCGAAAAAGAGAGAGAATACGATTAATAGCAGCGTTGTTTTCATAACGTTTTTATTCTATTGGTTCTAATACGGACTAAAAAACGAAGTAAAATGATGATTGGGCTTATTGGGTGGCTCAAAGGTTGCCAGCGACGGAATTCCAAAAGCACGCGAAAAATATGGGTCAAGAGATTTTGCTTCTTCCATCAGTTTCTCACCTTCTTCCTGGTTGCCAGAGAACATTTTGATTTTCACCATCATACCTAATGCATACGCATGTAATGGCGGAATGGGTTCAGGTTTCGAGTTTAAATATTGTTCAACGTATTCTTTGGCTTTGGGCAGTTCTTCTCCGGCGGCATCCTGGTTTTGCATTACTTTCATCATGTGGAAGCGTGCCAAATCGAGTATTCTTATGTTTTGCGATTTGTTAATTGCCATTGCTTTTTCAAAACTTTTTTTGGCTCCGTCAATATCGTCTGCAAAAAGAGAGGCAACGCCAAGTTCTTTCAGACTTTTACAGTCTTCACCGTTTTCAGCAATGTATTTGTTCCAGTATTCAACCATGTCGGTTCCTTCGGGCATCATAACCAGCCGTGCTTTTGCGCCGAAAAATTTATCGGTGCTTTCGAGCTGTCGGGTGTATTCTTCTGCTTTGGCTTTGTCGCCACCCATGTTTTCGGGCAGCATGCCGTAAATTTCAACCAGGTACATCAATGCTTCCGGGTAACCGGATTCCAGATCAAGTACATTTTTAAACTCATCACAAGTCTTAGTAATCCATTTATTAACATCACCTCCACCCATTTGCATGGCTTTGTATGCCTCTAAAAAACAGTTCCGGGCATAACCGTATGCATAAATTACATTGTCAGGCTCAAGTTTTTTTGCTTGTTTAAGGGCATTGGTAGCTTCGTCGCTGCCCATCATGTTCATGTAATTAAGCGTTCGGGCCAGTTCAAAATGAGCCATTGCAATTGTCGAATCCTCTTCAAGAATTGAAAGGAGCATCGCTTTCGCCTCATCAACTTTTCCTTGTGTTCGTAGTTTATAGGCATCTAAAACTTCTTTTTCGTTTTTGTTGCACGAACTGAAAACGGCAGTAAAATTCATTAGAAGTATTGCAATCATAAGAATCCGGGTAAACTGAATTCCCCTGTTCCTGATAAATTTAATTGCAGAATTTGAAACTGCAATTAAATTAAATTCGTTAACTAAATTTGTTGTATGTTTCATAATAGTAAAATTTTTTGTAAAACTGAGATCAAGTTACGACGGGAAGTGGGGTAGGTGTTTGTAAATCAGTTGTACAATTCCTGTAAAACAGCGTGTGGCACATTCAGACTTAAAATATTTTGGGCTTTTAAAAGATAAGATTGTAAAAACAATGCAGCAATCTTATCCTGGTGTTCCCGGCTCAGTTACTGACTGGAAAGGCCAGCATATTATCGATTTTCAGGCCGACCTTCAGTTTAAATTAAAAGAAACAATTAGCGAAAAATGGTTTTATACCCACATGAAATCATCGAATTCCAAACTTCCGAGAATCGATATTCTGAATATTCTTACTAAATACGTGGGGTATAAAAGCTGGGACTATTTTAAACTAAAAAATACTGCACATAGCTCAACTACAACCGCCGATAAATCGAACCGGGTATTTTACATTGTGCCTTTGGTTACAATAGTAGCTCTCACAATTTTCTACTTACTCTCTAAGTCGTTATATACAAAGGAATATAGTTTCTGCTTTTACAATAACGATACAAAAGAACCCATTACAAACAGCATTATCGAGATTAATGTGCTGGAAAAAAATGAGTCGCCGGTAAGTTATTTATGCGATAACCATGGTTGTTTTACTTTAAAAACAAGTAAACGGATTCTGACATTTGCTGTTAAAACGCCTTACTTTAAGCCCGATACAATTGTGCGGATACTGAGTAAATTCAACCCACACGAAAGTATAAACCTGATGGTTGACGATTATGCAGTGATGATTCATTATTTCTCGAACAGCAATGTAACAGACTGGCTGAAACGGCGCGAAAATCTGAACGAGATGATATCGGACAGTGCAAAAATCTTCCAGGTGCTGGAGGGAACGGTAGGCATGGAGATTTACAACAAATGGGAGTTTATAAATAAGCTTACGTTGCCGGCCAGCAGCCTGCGCGACATTGAAATTATTGATACAAAATATGAAGGGGAGAAGATATTACGGCTCCGGTTTAAACAAAACTATGAAACAAAATGAGACAGCACATGGCTGAGGTATTAATTGAGGCACACAGGTGTATGATTGAAATATTGCTGCAAACCTGTAAAGGCTACACAAAATTATAGACAGATGGAAAAATATTTCAAAATATTATCATTAATAATGCTTTTGTTTTTGTTAACAGCAGAAGATTGTGCCGATAATGGAGAATTAAGCAGGGAAGCAGAAATGACCGAGATGTTTAACAAAATTGAAAGTGAATTCAGGAGTGATGAACCCGAATCTGAGCTTTTGGATGCCTTTGAAAAGCGGGCGATTCAGATACTGGTTGATTTAAATGATTACCTGAGTCTTTATTCCCAAAAGGACATTGCCCCTGAATTCAGGAAACAGGCCAACCATCTGATTAATGGTTTTTTTGTAAAGGAATCAGACGTTCAGGATTTTTATAAAATTCTTAACCTGAAAGAAGATACAGTTAACAGCCTTTTATTGTATCCTGAACAAATATGGACAACCACTTTCGATTCGGTATTAATTTCAAATAGGCTGGTAAAAAACGATAATACCACATATTTGGGAGAGATTAGTTTTACGCAGAAAGAGTATTCTGATTCTGTATTAATTAATTCTTTCAACCGGCAAATGGAACTTGTATTGATGAAAGCTGAAAAGCAGTTTGGCTCAAAAACAGAGGAAGTATGGGAAGTGTACCTCGGGGGAGTAAAGAACTGAACATTTACCCTGTGAAATAATGCATAGCATAAAATCTTTGATTTATTTCACAGGGTAAACTCTAAACTATTATGTGTACTTTTGCAGCGGCAGGCCGCTTTATCGCTCTTTGTCAGCTGACGCATGACAGAGGGAGGAAAGTCCGGGCAATGCAGGGCACCGTGCTTCTTAACGGGAAGATCTTTGAAAGGGGATAGTAGCGTAACAGAAAATAACCACCCCGGTTTGATGTATCATATTGGGGAACGGGTGAAAAGGTGCGATAAAAGCGCACCGGTGGTGATGGTAACATCATCAGCCGTACGTCTCGCGGATTGCAAAGCCATGTATATCCTGACGTTTGCCGCTGTTGCGGTACACAAAACGGCCCGTTTTGTTCCCGCCGCACAAGGGAGTCAGGAGGGGTAGGCTGCAGTACGATCAAAGCAGCGATGTTTTGGCAAGATAAATGATAAAGACCCTGACGTTCATCTTTGGATGAAGTCAGGATGACAGAACCCGGCTTACAGGCCTGCCGTTTTTTTTTCATTATGTCTCAAAAGAAATCCGCAAAACCATGCCCACGAGCATGGAGATAAAATTGTT
>JBDLJS010000148.1:0-5942 GCA_039714235.1 Bacteroidota bacterium
AAATATCTCTTCAATAACTTTCTCTTCTTTCTCCCAGGTAAGTTCGGCAGCAGCTGTTTTCAAATTTTTCTTCCAGACTTTTCTTTCCGATTCATCATTTAGTGCATTGTTAATTGACTGTGCCAGTTCTTTGGGTTCCAGCGAACCGGTAATTGTGCCAACCCGGTATTTTTTTACAATGGCAGCCATTTCTGGCAGATTGGTTACCAATACCGGCACCTGAGCGTGTATATAATCGAACAACTTATTTGGCAGGGCATACCTGTAATTCAGTCCCAAATCTTCTTCAATTGAAAGCCCCAGGTCGGCCCGGGGTGTAAGTTCCGAAAGTTGTTCAATGGACAGCCTTCCGGTAAATTCAACTATAGTTTTAAGATTTTCTTTCTGAACCAACTCTTCCAACTGAGATTTAATATCACCACTGCCGGCAATTATCAGTTTAGCCCCATTTACATGATGCATGGCTAAAATTGCCTGCTGCAGCCCGCGGCCAATGTTTACCGCACCCTGGTAAAGTATGATTTTTTCGCCATTATCTTTATCTGAAATTTTGTTTAATGAATTGTTGTTTGTTAACGGAATATTCCTCACAACCTTAAATTGCACACCATATTTTTCGTTGTAAATTTTTGCAATCGATTCGCAAACCGTATAGGCGTGTTTGAGTTCCGGAACAGTTCTTTTTTCTATCCATTCCCAGAATTTTTGTACACGTGGGCGGTTGATTAATTCCGGTACTTCGGTGAAATATTCGTGGCTGTCGTAAACCAATGGCCGGTTTTTAAATTTTGAGGCAAGAAAGTTCGCTGTTAAGGAGTCCAGGTCGTTTGCCAGCAATACATCGGTTTTGGAAAAGAGAAGGAACAAAAACAGCCTGAAATTGTATTCGGCATAAAAGCATGCCCCTTTTTTAAAGAGTAGGCTGAACCGTTTGGTTTGGTAAATCCGATTCACCGGCTGGCTTCCAGGAAGTTTGCGGCCTACCAGCAAAATGCTGAATCCCATGTTGGTTAGCGTGGTGCAAACTTTGTGTACCCGATTATCGCCTACCAAATCGTTGGTTACCGAAATAATAATTCTTTTTGTTTTGCTGGTTTTCAATACAATTTTATTCTGAAACTGTAAATATAGAACTTTTATAAAGCTGATATATTTTACAGATTACAAAATTGCTGCACCTTTAATTAATCAATTATCATTAATCAATAATAAATTATCTTCTTCGGTTATCTTTGTCCAAAACAATTTTATGATCCGCTTTTTTGAAAATCATTCGCTGAAACCATACAATACCTTTGGAGTTGATGCCAAAGCCAAATATTTTTTTGAGTTTACCGAGGTGGAAGACCTGCACGAATTTCTGAATTCGAACAAAAGCTGGCAGGATGAAAAAATGATTGTTCTGGGCGAGGGAAGTAACATTCTTTTTCGGGATGATTTTAATGGATTAATAATCCGTCCCAATGTGCCAGGCATTTACTCCGTTTACGAAGACCGCGAACACGAATGGCTGGAAGTTGGGGCAGGCGAAATATGGGACGAGTTTGTTCAGCATGCCGTGACTTACCGGTTGGGAGGTATCGAAAATCTATCGCTTATTCCGGGCACGGTTGGTGCAGCGCCGGTACAGAATATTGGCGCCTACGGACAGGAGGTTTGTAATGTGGTTGAAAAAGTAAAAGGCTACGATTTGGAAAAAGGCGAACCCGGAGAATATTCTGCCGAAGAGTGCCGGTTTGCTTACCGCGACAGTATTTTTAAAAGTTACCGGAAAAATAAATTCATCATTACATCGGTTATCTTCAGGCTTAAAAAATTTCCTGAATTCAACCTGAAATATGGTCTGCTGGAAGAAAAGGTGAAGAAGCGGGGAGAGGTGAGCCTGCATAACATCCGTCAGTCGGTTATCGACATCCGCCAATCGAAACTGCCCGATGTAAAAGAGCTGGGAAGTGCAGGCAGCTTTTTTAAAAATCCTGTTGTTGATGCAGGCGTTGCAGAAAAGTTAAAAAAGCAACACGCTGATATTCCGGTTTATCCTGCCGAAAACGGTAAAGCAAAACTTGCCGCAGGCTGGTTAATTGAACAGGCCGGCTGGAAAGGCTACCGCAATGGCGATGCCGCAGTTCACCACCAGCAGGCCCTGGTTTTGGTTAACCACGGAAATGCAACCGGGAAAGATATTTTTAACCTGTCGGAAAAAATTAAACAGTCGGTTTTTGAGAAGTTTGGGGTAAAGTTGGATAGGGAAGTGAATTGTGTTTAAGGGATTGTCTTGTCATTCCCAAGGGGAAATGAATAATTAAAACTACATCTATTAGAATCCAATAAAATTGAATAAAAAAGTTTTGAAAGGTAATCCTTATGTCCTTATGTTGTAAAACATGTGAAATTGATATCTGGGGGGGGAAAGTAGTTGATGGTGAACGTCTTATGGTGGCTGGGTGTTTTGCAACATATTGATTTTATAAATAACAAGCCATAAATTTGAAATTATAATACCCAAGGGCATAGGTACCCTTAAAACATTGTCAAAATGATTCATTCAGTAAAAAGACATTCACTTAAAATTGTGTAAAATCCTCCCCGGTAATTTTCCCCAACTGGGGAGGAAGAGTTTACGCATGTCCACTGTTTAGCACCACCGGTACAAGCGCAGGGGAATATTTTCAGAACGTTTGTTTCTG
Organism: Bacteroidota bacterium; assembly: GCA_039714235.1. GTDB lineage: Bacteria > Bacteroidota > Bacteroidia > Bacteroidales > Prolixibacteraceae > Draconibacterium. The sequence continues at coordinate 2,688 of JBDLJS010000148.1, forward strand.
TTGAATAATCTATTAAACCCTCTATAGCTGCCTGTAATTGGCAGGGTTGTAAAATTAAATAAATCTCAAATAAAATTAAAGTTTATGAAATACTTATACTTTGTGATATTAATATTCATATCGATAAAAATATTGGCACAAGACCCAGAATATCATCAGTTGACATCAGATCCTGAAATACGGGAAATAGTAAAAGAAGGCATGAAGCTGATACGTGCTAATACGGTAAAAAACAATCGCATTTTAGCATTGCAGGAATTTAAAAAAGCAGCAAATATGGGCGATAAAACAGCCCAGTTTATTGTTGGCGAAATGTATGAAAAAGGTGTAGGCACTAAAAAAGATACCCACAAAGCTTTTAAATGGTATTACAAATCAGCCGAAAACGGCGACAAACATGCCATGTATAAAGTAGGGCTTGCTTATAAAGACGGCAAAGTAATCACTCAAGACTTTGAAAAAGCAGTTGAATGGTTCCAAAAAACCATTGATGCAGGCAATCCTGTTGGTAATTACCTGCTTGGCTATATGTATTATAAAGGTCTGGGAGTAGAGCAAAATTACCAAAAGGCTTTTAAGCTCACAGAAAAAAGTGCAAATGCCGATGTAACAGCCGGCAAACACCTGCTTGGCTATTGTTACGAAAATGGGCATGGAGTTAAAATGGATCTCAACAAGGCAGAAAAGCTGTACACCGAGTGCGACAAACGTGGCTATGGTCAATCGAAGGTAAGGCTTGAGAAAGTAAAGGAAAAGAAAGCGAAAGCAAACGGAAAAAATAAATCGGCAATAATAACTGGTAACAGTAGTGCTGTCAACCCAGCTTACAAAGAGATTACGAGGAACCAGGATGCTCATTCTACAAACTTTGGAGGCGACTGGCAGGGAGCTATGCACATTTATGACTGGGGCAAGACTGAAGTTTACAGCCAAATGCCATTAAAACTGGATGTTAAACAACAAAAGTTTAACATAAATGGTTTTTGGAAAGCTGGTAAAAACCAGTCTGTGGCGTTTTCAGCAGTGAAGGTAGGCAATGTGTTGTATTGTAAAAATCTGTCAATAGAAATTGAAGGAGCATATGGTACACCAGTTAGATGGGTCGTAAGCGAAGGCCAGTTCGAAATTCAGCAAACCGAAGGGCAAACCTACCTTGTGGGCAACTTAAAAATGCACAATCCCGAAATTAACGAGCCGTTCAGGCCATGCTATATTGCATTGGAGGTTAATACACCTGAAGAAAAGACTGATACAATCAAAAACACACAGGTTTTATCAAACGAAGTTAGTTCAGTTCTTCTCCAATATGCAGTAAAACAAACTGCAGAACTTACGGCATATCCTAACCCTGCCAACAGCAGGATAACCATAGACTATACCGTTGCAGAAGAAGGGGAGACACAGTTAAGCCTGTATAACACACAGGGGCAACTGGTTAAAGTTGTTAAAAGCAGGGCTACGCAAAGGCCTGGAAGCTATTCGGTAAACACAGCCATTGAAGGAACACCTGGAAGTTATATTATAAAACTGGTACACAACAATCAGGTTTATACAAAAAGTATTATTAAACAATAAAATCGTCATAATGAAAAAAAATATTTATATTAAAATTGTACTGTTTATAATTGCTTTTTTATTTGCAAGAAAAACAGAAGCCTATGTACAGGTTGAGGTGGATGGGATAACTTATATTTGTTATGATGTGGATATAGATTATGAAACCGGGGCTATATATCTGGGAGATTGTTATGGTACTATTGGCGAAGTAACTGCTACTGGAGAAGGAGGTGGAAGTGGAACACCAGCCCCTCCACCACCATCACCACCACCACCACCGTCTGGAGGAAGTTCAACATATATAATAAGTGGTTACCCTATAACGAAAGCTAATTTGGGTGAAACTGATTTTATAAATCAGATTAAAAGAGTATTACAGGATTTATGGTGCGTTTATATTGGTCAGTTATCAGGAGAAGTTACCGATGATTATTATACCCGGGATTTTTTCGATTTGTCTGGAGCAGGTAAAAATTTTGATTATATTAGCGAAAGGCCGGTTTATTCATTTGATAATGCAAAATATAATTTCGCTTTTCCTAATGATCCGAATGCTAACTTTAATAGTATTAGTAAATATTTTCCAGGTAATACTTCCGCTTATATGTATAAAGAAACAAACGGGATACAAACTGTAGATTATTATGGGAATCCTATACCTTATCCTTATGGGATTCGCATTTTTGGGTATAATGGAGGAAAAATGAATATAGGGACTTTACTTTTCAGTTCAAAGAGCGAATGGGAAAGTTGGTGGGATTATATGAAAACACCCTATGAATTAGGAAAATGTAAATATTAAAATTTATCTGTAATGAAAAAACTAATAAAGATTATTATAGTGTTTATATTGATTTATAGTTGTAGTAAGATGAATGATGACTACAAAACTATTAATGGAAGATGGTGGTATTTGGAAGGAACAACCTATAAAGAAATTCATGCCAATGATTCATGTATTTATTTATTTGATTTTAGTAATTATACAGACCGTTGTTACCAATTGGAATATGTTATTAGAAATGATACCTTTTGGACGCTCCCTCCTAAAAAACGATTTTCGTCGTTAAATATGGAACCATATTATAGAGGAAAAGTAATTGCTTTCGATTCAGACAGTTTCCTTTTAATGAATAATAAGACAAAAGTTACATATCATAAACTGGATGAAATTGAAGATATTTATACTAAAAACCTTCCTAATGTTTTTAAAAATGAAAAATTAGATACTACTGCATGGGAGAGATGGCTTAATTATCAGGATAAATATGATCAGCGTGCAAAAGAGTTTTATAAAAAACATCTTGAATATAAACAAAAAGGAGCTAAGAATTAATTTGTCTTGGTATTTAATTTATAAAGGAACTGTTCTTCTATATGAAATGGTTCCTTTGTATTTTATTCTTGCAGCAAATATATATATGTAGAGTGCAACAGTAAAGTTTACTTATAAATCCTGTTCTCATCCAAAGCAGCCCTGTATTTAGCAGCGTTTTGGTTGTGTTTCGAAAGGGTTGAAGCAAAATTGTGGTAACCCGAAAAATCTTCCCTGGCGCACATGTACACGTAATTATGCTCTTCGTGATTCAGCACAGCTTTGATTGATGAAACCTCGGGAAAAGTAATGGGGCCAGGAGGCAGTCCTGCAAATTTATAGGTATTGTAAGGCGATTCAATTTCGAGGTGCGAATTCAGTAT
>JBDLJS010000149.1:0-5930 GCA_039714235.1 Bacteroidota bacterium
AAATATCTTTCGTTGTAGTTTACCAGCGGTTACCTCCTCCGCGACGGTCGCCACCACCACGGTTATAGCCTCCGCCACCACCACGACGGTCGCCGCCACCGCGGTTGTAACCACCTCCGCCACCACGACGGTCTTGTCTTGGTGGATTAGCTTCTTTAACTACAATTTCATTTCCGTCCAGTTCACTTTCATTTAATGCAGCAATGGCTGCGTTTGCTTCTTCGTCGTTTGGCATTTCTACAAAGCCAAAACCTTTAGAGTTTCCTGTCTCCCTGTCAAAAATTACTTTGGCAGATGTTACTTCTCCATGAGCTGAGAAGAGTTCCTGTAAGTCGTCGCCAGTTGTTGACGAGCTTAATTTTGCAACAAATAAATTCATAAAAAATTGTAATAATATAATATAATATAAAATTAAAAGGTATTTAAATAAATACCGGTAATAAATTTTTGGTTTTTACCTGAAAGAACTTTTTAGAAATTAGAAACAGAAAATCACTTTATTATTTATAATGCGAGGACTGAGTATAAAATCTTAATACAAAGTAAAGCACTATTTGTCAGATTATTGTTAAAAAGTTGGAATTTTTTAATGAAATTAATTTAACATGTTTGTTGTGAAATAATTTTTTTATTGCGCAATATATTAATGACCGCATCAACAATCTGGTCGTCTCCCAGCGATGCATAATTAAAAATTACATCAAAATCGTTGTTTTCGGCTTTACGTCCGATTATTTTTTCTATAAACGAATCGCGTTTTTCATCGGCTTTGTGAATGTATTCTGCTGCTTGCGCCTGGCTGCACTCTTTTAATTGCATTATCCTGTTAATGCGCCATTCAGTTGGAGCTTCAAGCCTTATATTTAGCTTATTGGGGACCTCGCGTAAAATAACACCGGCCGAGCGGCCAACAATAATGGTTCTCCCCTGGGTAGCTAACCTGCAAATAATCCCTTTTAATGTATCAATCAATCTCTTGTCAGAAATATCGTAAATGGTTTCGTCAGCAAAAGCGCGGGCTACCTCCTTTAAAAACTTTGTAGCTTCATGGGCATCGTTATAATTTCCGGCTTTAATCTCGTTAATCATCTCTTTTACAACTGAAGAGAAAACGTTTTTATCCACCCATTTCCAATCGGCATCGGTTTTTGTCTCCGACATATAGCTGTAGCCTGTTAAAATTTTCGATAGTTTTATGGCAATCCTTTGGGCCGAGCATCCTGCCTGGCGCGAAATAGTTAAAAACGGACCAGGAAAATCTCTGGTTTCAATATTAACGCAATTTAAGTTACCTAAATAACTGTTTATAAACTTATCCATGATTTAATTAGATTTCTATCCCGAAGTTACAATCAAAAATTGTTTATTCGAAGCTAATGTGTTGTACAATAGGTTTATTTTTAGATGTTTTTCAGCAACTTTCTGAAATATCTGGCAAAATTATTACTTTTAAAAGACCAAAAACAAATTATTATGAGTACTCCAATTAAAACAGCAATAGCCTCGTTTGGCATGTCAGGGCAGGTGTTTCACGGGCCTTCATTAAAGGTTTTACCCGGGTTCGAAGTAACCCACATACTAGAGCGTTCGAAAAATCTTTCGAAAAAAATGTTTCCTGATGCAGAATTAGTACGTTCGTACGAGGAGGTCCTTTCCAACTCCGAAATTGAGCTGGTAATTGTAAATACTCCTGATAAATTTCACTATGAAATGGCAAAAATGGCTCTGGAAGCAGGAAAGCATATTGTAGTGGAGAAACCCGTTACGTTAAAAAGCAGCGAGGCCGAAGAACTGGTTCAGTTGGCAGAAGAGAAAGGTGTTGTTTTTACTGTCTACCAAAACAGGCGCTGGGATGGCGATTTCCGTACTGCGCAGAAAGTTGTTGAGGAGGCAAAATATGGCCGTTTAATCGAATTCGAATCGCATTTCGACCGGTACCGTACTTTTATTGCACCCGATACCTGGAAAGAAGAGGGCAACGAATATGCCGGCGTTTTATATAACCTGGGCTCGCATATGGTCGACCAGGCTTATGTACTGTTTGGAAAACCCAAAGCAGTTACCGCCCACTTAAAAATTGTGAGAAAAGGGGGAGTGGTAACCGATTACTATGATATCAGGCTGGAATATGAAAGTTTCTCGGCTTTGCTTAAATGCTCGTACCTTGTAAAAGACCCGGGGCCGCGATATACCATTCATGGCGAATACGGAACATTTTATAAATCGGGGATTGACCCGCAGGAAGAGCTTTTAAAGGCAGGGGAATTACCCGAAGGAGACGACTGGGGAACCGAATCTACCGAAGAGTGGGGAACCCTGTTTTACGAAGAAAACGGCGAGGATGTAGAGGAACTGATAGAAACCATACCGGGGAATTACAATATTTTTTACGAGAATGTTTACGATGCCATAAGAAATGGCGCAGAACTGTTTGTTAAGCCCGAAGAAGCAGTTGAAGTTTTAAAAATTCTGGAGGCCTGCATTGTTAGTAATAAGGAGAAACGGACGGTTGAGATGTAAAAGGATGCCATTTTTATCATTTTAAACAGATAAAGATGGCATCCTTATTTAATGGAATCAGCTTTGCCGGTTACCTTTTCCCAATCCCTTTATAATCGAATCCGATACCGTTCATTTTTTCAGCATCGAGGATGTTCCTGCCATCGAAAACAAAGGCCGGTTTATGCATGCCTTCGTAAATCTGTTGCCAGTTGTAGGTAATAAATTCGTCCCACTCGGTCAGGACAGCAATGGCATGGGCATTGTCCATGGCCGGGTATGGCTCGTTATGAATGTGAATGTTCTCAACCATATCGGCAAGCTCATCTACATCTTGTTTTAAAATGGCGAGGTTTTCAATGTCTTTTATAATCTGTTGCTCCGATACTTTCGGGTCGTAAACATGAATTTCGGCCTGGTCTTTCAGCAGTTCCCAGGCTACATAAATTGCAGCGCTCTCGCGGGTGTCGTTGGTATTTTTCTTAAATGCCCAGCCCAGAAATGTAATTTTTTTTCCTGCTACGGTGTTAAACAACGAATCGATAATTTGTTTGGCAAACCGGTTTTTCTGGTAATCGTTTAGAATTATTACCTGTTCCCAGTAGCTGGCTACTTCGGGCAGGTTAAAATGCCGGCACAGGTAAACCAGGTTCAGAATGTCTTTCTGGAAGCAGCTGCCACCAAAACCAACTGACGACTTAAGAAATTTTGGGCCAATTCGCGAATCGGCACCAATGGCTTTGGCAATCTCATCGACATCGGCACCGGTTTTTTCGCACAGGGCAGAAATGGCATTAATGGAAGAGATTCGTTGTGCCAGGAATGCGTTAGCTGTAAGTTTCGACAGCTCCGACGACCATAGCCTGGTTTTTATTATTCTCTCGTCGGGCACCCAGTTGGCATAAATGCCTGCCAGCGCCTCAATTGCTGCCATGCCTTCCTTGTCCTGGTCGCCGCCTATAAGTACACGGTCGGGGTTATGGAGGTCCTGCACAGCAGTTCCTTCGGCCAGAAACTCGGGATTGGAGAGTACTTTAAATTTACCTCCTTTACCCTCGGCTTCCAGTATTGTTTTTATCGACTGGGCTGTACGAACAGGCAGCGTCGATTTTTCCACCACAATTTTGTTGTTTTCAGCAACCTCTGCAATCTGGCGGGCACAAAGTTCAATATATTTCAGGTCGGCAGCCATGCCTTTACCAACACCGTATGTTTTGGTTGGGGTATTAACCGAAATAAAAATCATTTCGGCTTCGCGGATTGCGGCTTCAATGTCAGTTGAGAAGAACAGATTCCGGCCACGGGCTCCGGCTACCACATCGCTTAAACCGGGCTCGTAAATGGGCAGTTTATCCAGATCGGCATCGTTCCATGCTTCAATACGATTGGGATTTATATCGACCACATTAACTTTAATATGAGGGCATTTCTGCGCGATTACCGCCATGGTAGGGCCGCCAACATATCCGGCGCCAATACAGGTAATGGTTTTTATTTCCGTCATTGCAAGTGTTTTATTTCAAGTGGCGAATATAGGGTATTTCGTTGTTACAAAGCAAGTAAAAAGCTTAATAAAATTGCGTGTGCGGTACCGGGTTGTTAGTGTTTAAAATTCAAAGTATAAAGTATTTGGTATTGGGTGCAGGATTTTTTGTATGGCTGAAACATGAGGGGTATAATAACGTACAAAATTCTGAAATGTAAAAGGTATATAAATCAGACTAACATGAAACTATTAAACTTCCTCAGAGATTTTATCATCATTTTCGTTATCGTATTTGTTGTTAGTGCGGTTGTAAGCTTTGTATATAGTTCAATCGCATATGGTACAGGTTCTGTCGACTGGGAGTCAGCCATCCGGTTTTCGATTATCTTCGGAATTATTTTACCGGTACTGAAGCTAATTGAGAACCGACGTTAGACGGTGAAGCCTGACGGCAGCCTGGCATGAAATCCATGTCAAATAAGTGTTATGTTATACAACATTTCAAAAAGCAAGAACATACTATTGACTTTCAATCCTTAATGCCATATCTTGCATTTCATAAATACATGTTAATCGGTAATCACCCGGATTTATAACCTGAAAGATTAATTTTCAAAGCCCCGGCCCGGTTATCAACAAAATTTAGAGATAAAAAACCGACAGGTTGTATGAGAACCTGCCGGCAAAAATTAATTAATGTCCCAATGGGGACACAGTATTAACAAATCAAAAGTAATTAAAATGAACAAAATCCAGACAAATCAGTACCGCATGTTTTTAAATGTGCAGGAGAGTTTAGATGCTAATTCGTCGCTGTGGAACATGATTCCAATCCTGTTAAACACAAAAAACGACTTAGACGAACTGATTCAGCGCATTGCTGATGTGAACGAAAAAACGGTTTCGAACAGCAAGGCAGTAACGGCCAACAAAGAAGTTGTGCTTAACAGTGTTATTGAAAAAGCTATTGTGCTTTCGGGTGCGCTGCAGGCGTATGCCGCTTTTACAGGTAATATTAAACTGGCAGGTAAAGTAAAACTGAATAAGTCGGACCTTTTACGGGCACGCGAAACCGATGTGGAAGCATTGGTTGCCCCGGTTATTAATGAAGCCCGCAAGGAACTCGACAACCTGGCTGACTATGGCGTTCCCGAAGTCATGATTACAGAACTGGAAACTTCGGTAGACGATTTTAAAGCACTTATTGGCCAGCCACGTACAGTGCGTAACCAGGCTTTTGCTGCCATGACTTTCCTCGACGAACTTTTTGATGCAGCCAACGATGTGGTGAAAAACAAGCTAGATAAACTGATGATACGGTTTCAGTTTTCGAATACTGAATTTTACAGCGAGTACGAACGGGCACGTACAATAGTTGATTAGAGCGGTTTGGGGTTAATGACAGTTGGCGCGGATATAAATGCACTTTGTTCGGAAAACACAAAAAGTTGTTCGGACTACCCCGGGCTTTGTTCAAACATGTTGCAAAGTCGTTCGGACTACTCCGCACTCGGTTCGAAGATAAACACGGGGCGTGCATTTAACCCGCCAACTGATTCATTGGCAGACGGGACTGAAACATTGACAGTCGCAGGTCGTTCAGAGAACTCCGCAAGTTGTTCAGAGAACTCCACGATTCATTCGGAGCACTCCAAAACCTGTTCGGAACACTCCGGGGTTCGTGCAAAGAACACCCGGCCAGTCAGTTACAATACTTTAGTTAAATGTAAATAATATACTCAGGGAAGTAAACAAACAGGAAATACTGATTTTTTTATTGAATTTATATATATTTTTAAAGCAGCTAAACCGAAAAGCAACAAATTTGAACAACCGGACTCAGATAGCACCAGCAAATTTTGAATACGGTAAAACAACCGGGATTTATACGCATGTATCAAATATAGAGATTCAGAAAGTTTAACCCTATTGATGAAATAATAAG
>JBDLJS010000150.1:0-5842 GCA_039714235.1 Bacteroidota bacterium
ATACGAATGGTTAACATGTACATTACCGGCGAAACCAAAAGGGTAAGAAATGTTGCAAAGGTTAGTCCAAAAATAACGGTCCACGACATTGGCCCCCAGAAAGCAACACTCTCGCCACCTACCGAAATTTGTGGATTGAATCGGGTGTAAAGCGTAAGGAAATTAAAGTTTAACCCGATTGCCAGTGGCAGCAATCCAAGTACTGTTGTAATAGCAGTAAGGATAACCGGGCGTAAACGGGTACGGCCAGCCTCAACCAATGCATCAATCTGTACCTTTGTAGGAAGGAATGCTCCTTCTGAATATCCCAGCTCTTCACGTTTTCGCTTGCGGGTAAGATCTATGTAATCGATAAGTACAATACCGTTGTTAACCACAATACCTGCCAGCGAAATAATTCCGATTCCGGTCATAATTACCACAAACTCCATTTTAAATATTCCGAGCCCAAGGAATACGCCAATGGTGCTGAAAATTACAGTAGCAATAATAATTGCCGGTCGGATAAACGAGTTGAACTGTGTTACCATAATAATCATAATAAGTGCCACGGCAATAAACAGTGCTAATGCCAGGAACTCCATACTTTCTGCCTGTTCCTGTTGTTCGCCTGTAAACTCGTAACTATAACCGTTAGGCATATCGTAATCGGCAAGCAACTGGCCTATTCGTTCATTAATTATATTGGCATTAAAACCTTCAACAATTCCTGACGAAATGGTTATTACACGTTTATTATCTATACGACTTATCTGATCGTATGTGGTGGCATATTCAAAACCGGCGACAGATGCAATTGGAATTTTACTCCCGTTAACTGTAAGTTTCTGGTTCATAAGTGTTGAAACATCGTTGCGGTATTTCTCTTCAAGGCGGATAAAAATATCGTATTCATCTTCGCCATCTTTAAATTTGCTGGCCTCGTAACCGTAGAGTGCATTACGAAAAGCCATTGCAATTTGCTGGGTCGAAAGTTCATACAACCGTGCCTGCTCCCTGTTGACCTGGATTAACATTTCGGGCTGGTTGACATTAATATTCAGTTTTAATTCATCAATACCGGGAACGTTGTCTTCTTCGATTATTCGCAGGAAATCGTCGGTAATTTTTATTAACTGGTCGAATTCGGCACCCGAGATATCGATGTTAACAGGTGCACCGGTTGGAGGCCCCTGGTCTTCTTTATCGACATAAATTTTTGCACCAACAAAACCGTCCAGGTTATTTGCAATTTCCTGCATAATCAGGCTGGTGTTTATTCCTTCGCGAAGTTTGTACTCAACAAATGAAATTGAGGTTAGCGATTTATTGGGGCTTGCCTGGTTTTCAAACATTCCGCCTTTACCAACACCCACATTAGTTGTTACCGACTTTACAATATGCTTTGCCGGATCGATGGTTTCTTTGATAATGTCTTCTACCTTCCGCGAGATTTCATCGGTTCTTTCAATGGAGGTACCCAAAGGTAATTCCATGGTCACAAAAACTGTAGTTGGCTCAGTTTCAGGGAAAAACACCATTTTAGGCTGTCCTCCAAAATAGAATCCCATGGAGAAAATAAGCAGAATAACAGTTCCCCCAAAATAGATATATGGCCATGGGCCGCCAAGTGCATGCCTTAACTGTCGTGTGTACATTCGTTCGAGCCATACCAGAAATTTAGTCTGAAACCAACGGGCTACAGGCCGTAAAAGAACCAGGTTTAAAACCATCAGCAAAGCAATGGTTGTAAGAATATTTCCAAGCAGATATATTTTTAACAGGTAAAACGGAATGGCAAAAATGATTAAAATTCCTGCCCTTTTTAAAGACTTCTTCCAGCTTGTTTTAATATTGATATCGTCAATTTTCATAAAACTGGCTATAAATGCCGGATTCAGAATTAATGCAACAAACAGCGACGATGCCAGAACAACAATCAGGGTTTTGGGTAGGATGCTCATAAATTCACCGATAATTCCTTCCCATGCGAGCAGCGGGAAAAACGCTGCCAGTGTGGTTAATGTCGATGAGATTATCGGGAAAGCAATTTCGCTGACACCTTTTTTTGTTGCATCGAGCAGTGGGTACCCTGAACTGTACAGCCGGTAAACGTTTTCAACTACCACAATTGCATTATCAACAAGCATACCCAATGCCAATATCAAGGCATAAAGCACCATCGAGTTCAGCGTAATCCCGCTCTGTTGCAGAATTACAAACGAGAGAAACATTGATAATGGGATGGCCAGCCCGGCAAACAGAGCATTGCGGAAACCAAGGAACAGGAACAACACAAAAGTTACCAGTATCATCCCCAGAACAATGCTATTCTCGAGGTTCGAAATAGTATCTTTAATAAAAACTGTCAGTTCGTCGGTTATTGTTACTTCCAGGTTTTTAGGGATATGTCCTTCTTCTTTTAACTGTTCTATTGAATTTAATACGTTTTCTGATGCTGCCAGAATATTTTCGCCAGATTTTTTGGTAACCGAAAGTGTTACCACAGGTTTATTATTTAACCGGGCAATTGTAGCCCTCTCTTTATAACCATCAACAACTGTGGCAATATCGCGGATATAAACCGGTTTGCCCATGTTAACCTTAATAATGGTGTTGGCAATCTGGTCTGTATTTTCGTAATTGGCCTCGGTCCTGATTATGCGCCGGGTTTGGTCGGCGGTAAACTCACCGGCTCCCATGGTAATGTTTTCGAACTGAACCGCAAAAGCAATATCTTCGAAAGTGAGGCCTACCGCTTCGAGTTTGTGCGGGTCAACGTTTATCTGAATTTCACGTTCTTCAACACCCCGGATGTTTGCCTCCGAAATTTCCCTGAAACTTTCAAATTCATCCTGTAGTGTTTCTGCATACTTTTTTAAATCGCGCATGCTAAAATCACCCGAAATGTTTACGTTCATTATCGGAAATTCCGAAAGGTCGAAATCGGTTACCGATGGATCGCCTGGCATATCGTTTGGCAGGTCAGTTTTAGCCTTGTCTACCCTGTCTTTGGTATCCTGAAGTGCCTGTTTTATAGTAATATTTGTAGTAAACTCAACAACAATTGTACTCACATCCTGATACGAAGCAGAAGAGATTTTTTTAACCCCTTTCAGCCCTTTTAATTCCTGTTCAATGGGGCGTGTTACCAGGTTTTCGATATCGACAGGCGAGTTGCCCGGGTAAACAGTTTGAATGAAAATGTAGGGGACCACAATTTCGGGCATTGCTTCGCGTGGCATCTGGTTGTACGAAAACAACCCGAAAAATACCAGCAGTACGGTAAAAATATAAACAGTTGTTTTGTTTTTCAGCGCCAGAAAAGTAGGTCTGAATTTACGCTGTATTTCTGATTTAGTTGTTGTCTTTTCTTTATCCATTTTGCAGATTTTAATTGATTGTTGGCTGATACCCATCTAACGGTTTTGAACCGCTGACGGATAAAAAATTAGAATTGCAGGACAGTTCCGTTGACAACCTGGTTGTAACCTTCAGAAATTACCTGCATGCCTGCTGTTAAGCCATCTACAATTTCAGTTATGTTATTGTCGGTTACGCCGGTGGTAACATATACTTTTTTAGCTACATTTTTACCGTTTTGTTTGTTGGCAATGTAAGTGTAGTTGCCCTGAAAATCTTCTTTTATAAATAATGCCGGAATAACAATCGCCTCTTCGTTCACGTAATCGCGTACTTTAATTATTGATACCAGGTTAGGTTTAATTGTTTTGTCAGAATTATTAATATTAATCCTTACTCTGAATGTACGGTTATTGGCATCGATGGTATTTCCAATCTGATCGATTTTTTCGTTGATTTCGCGCCCCAAAGCCGGAAAATATACACTTACTTTATCACCCTTTTTAATTTTGGTAATGTATGTCTCCGAAATATCGGCATAGATTTTTATTTTGCTGATATTGATTACCTTGGCAAAAGGCATTTGCGGATTTCCAATGTTCCCTTTTTTCTGATAAACTATATCGACAATTCCACTAACCGGCGATTTAACTTCTGCCATGGCAATCTGTGCTTTCAGGCTTTCAATTCTTTTTTCAAGGCTCTCTTTATTATTTTTTGCCTGAAGGTACTGCATCTCGGATCCGATGTTCTGCTCCCAAAGATTTTTTTGGCGTTCGTAGTTCGTATTTGCCAGGCTCAGCTGAACTTCTATCTCTTCAACCGAACTTTCGAGCATGTCGGTGTTTAATTTGGCCATTAAATCTCCTTTATTCACCCATTCACCTTCTGTCACAAAAACCTCTTTTATTACTCCTGCCGACTCGGGACTGACATCAACGTCAAGTTCGGCTTCAACCTTACCGTTAACTTCAATAAAGTGTTCAAATTTTTGCCTTGCCAGTTCAGCTACTTTAACTTCTATTACTTCCTCTTTTTCATTTGCTGATAACTCAGTTTCAAGAGCCTGTATTTTTTGCTCCAGTTCGTGCAAATCTTGCTTGTATTGCTGTAATTGCCTGCGTTTTGCCTCTTCGTCGTTTATGGTAGAACTGCCACATGAAGCCAGTATTACTGCAGTTGCTAAAATCATTAATATCTTTTTCATTCGTTTAATATTGTTTACTTTCAGCAGTAACTCATGTAACTCGCTTTTAATCATCCTTATGTATGGCAAATTTTGTGATGCTCGTTTCATCTTATCTAGTTTTTAATTTTTACTGAACTATTATAAACTTCCTGCTGCTTTTTTTAGTTTCAGGTCGGCCTGCAGGAGCGATAGTGTAGAAGCCACCAAAGCCTGAAACGAATTGATGTACTGTGTTTCCTGCTGCGACAGCTCGGCACTGCTTACCATTCCGTTATTAAATTTTATTTGTGTTTTATCTAATATCCCTTTTGCCAGGTCGCGGTTTTCCTGGTTGTTCATAAACCTTTCCCTGGCGGTTTCCATTTCGGCCGAAGCAGTTAAATAATCTTTTTGCAAAGTCACTTCAGCCAGCCGAAGATCGGTTTGAGCCTTGTCTAAAGCAATTTTTGCCTGCTGTACTTTTGCCCTTTTTTGTCCTGAGTTAAATAGCTGAATTGAGGCCTGTAGCCCAACCAGCGACATTGGATACCAGTCGTTCTTAAACAGATTAGCTTCATTACTGTATGCTGTTTTACTATAATTGTAAAATCCACTTAACCGGGGCAGGTACGCTACCTTTTCAAGCTTCAGCAGTTTTTCCGAAACCTGGAAATTTGTGTGTGCCAAACGATAATCGATATGATTATTAAACTCGAACTGAAAACTGTTTTGTTGTTCAACCAGTGGTAAAACAAAAACTTCAAGGTTGTCAGTTAATGTTATTTCGGTGTCTAATTCATACCCCATTGCATATTTTAAAACAATTTTTGCAATAGATATTTCCCTGTTGGCCCTTAATACTTCGTTTTCAGCATTTTTCAGCAATATTTTTAATTGTGCAACATCCTGTTCCTCGCGAAAACCATTCTCGTAATATACTTTGGTTTCGTCGTATAATTTTTGGGTGTTTGCCAGGTTTTCTTCCATTACAATTTTGTAACGCTGGCTGATAAGCACCATGTAATAAGCCTGTGTAACGACATCGCGGATATCTATTTCAGTTTTCTCGTGGGCTTGTTTCGAGAGGTTTAAGTAGAGTTGCGACGAACCTACCCCTACAATATATGAACCGTCGAAAATCATTTGCGAAACACTTAATCCGAAATCTGAATTATAATCCTGACCGAATTTTACCGGGATATAAGTACCAGGTTCGCCACCAAAAAATTCGCCCGGGATAAGCGATACCGGCAGGTTTAAAAATGCATTGTAACTTGCTGTCCCTGCAACCTGGGGTAATCCGATGGTAATGGTCTCCCAAACTTTTTTCTG
>JBDLJS010000151.1:0-5820 GCA_039714235.1 Bacteroidota bacterium
GGTCCTGTACAAATTAAAAATTGCGGCTTCAAAATTCTCAAAAGTTTTATATGAGTTCGCCGGCGCATAAAAATCAAGAGGTACTTCATCCAGAAAAGTTTCCTTTTCGCACGAGAAGACGAGACCAATACACAGTGCAAGCAATACTGTACGGACATTTATAATCCGCTGATTTAATTTTATATTTGTTTTCATCTGTCTGTTTTTTAAAATTTAACTTCTAATCCGAAAGTGTACCCTCTCATTACAGGTCGTCCAACATTACTGATTCTTTCTCCTGTCTCAGGATCCCAACCGTTCCAATTGGTCAGGGTAATCAGGTTTTTCGCGTTAAAGAATAGTCGTAGATCCTGAATTTCAATCTTTTCAAGTATCGATTTTTCGAATGTATAAGAAAGGTTCAGGTCCTGTAATCGTACAAAACTCCGTGGAACATAACGGGTTGCGCCAAATCCGTACCTTACTCCCATACGCTGGTAACGTGCATCCGGATTTTCGGGCGTCCATAAATCGCTATTGGCCGGGAAATTTGTGTTGTCGAACATTGTCCCGTTCACTTGGTTAAACGCCAACATATTGTCTGCTCCCAAATAAAACCTGTCGTTGCCCTGAATAGAGTTGATAAAGAATGACAACTGCCATCCTTTATACTTAAAGCTATTGTTGATGGCAATACGGAACATTGGGTCGGTTGTCCCCAGGATTTGTTTATCGAGAGCATTTATCACCTCATCTTCGTAGAAGTTCTGTATTTTATACGAACCCACATCTGCTGTCGTCGGTATATCACCAGCAAGGTAGTCTTCGAGTTGCCAAATTTCTCCTGAAGTATGATAATCGTAAATAGAGTTTAACGACTCTCCAATGAAGAGCCCTTCGGAAATCAGGTCATCCTCAACACCATCGCCATCGTTATCAAAACCAAGCAATTCGACAAGTTCATCGCGGTTCAATGAAAATATTAGCGAACTACGCCATGCGAAATCACCCCGCCGGACATTCACTGAAGAGAGAGTAGCTTCAACACCATAATTATGAATTTTCCCTAAATTATCAGGGACAGTTTCAAAGCGCGAAATGCCTGGTATATCGACATTATAAAGCAGGTCTGTAGTATTGTTGTTATAGTATTCAACCGTTCCCCAAAGTCGCTGGTCCAGTACAGCAATATCCATTCCCAGGTTCATACCTGTAGTGGTCTCCCATTTAAGATTCGGGCTGGCCATATCGCTAATCCCTTGTGTATACACTGGTGTTAGGCTACCATCAATGTAGTTAAATCCTCCTTCAACTCTTGCAAGAGTTTGGTATCGTCCTATGGTGCGATTCCCGTTGCTTCCATACGATGCACGGATTTTAAGGTTGTCGAGCCAGTTAACAGACTGCATGAATGATTCTTCGGATGCAACCCATGCCACAGATGCTGACGGAAAGGTACCGAATTTATTTTCAGGTGAAAATCCTGAAAAACCATCGTGCCTGATGGTTGCCGTTAGCAGATACTTCTGCTTAAATCCATAAAAAATACGCCCCATAGTATAGAGCGAGGCTTCTTCCCATGCTCCTGTGTTTACCGTTTGCATGGTAGCATCACCGGCTTCCAGACTGTTGTATCCCAGTTCTTTCGATACAAAATTTGCTGCATAGGCCTGGGTAGAGGTTTGCATTCGTTTTTCAGTACCATACACAAAAGTGGCATTTACTGAATGGTCATTATTGAAAGTACGCACATAGTTCAGGATATAATCATTGGTCATTTCCGTGCGTCGTTCCTCCAGTTTTTGCCCTGCGCCAATAAAGCTGAGTTCATAGTCGTGGAACCAATACTCGCTCACTGTACGGTAATTGATGTTAAAATTTGGCTTAAACGATAATCCTTTGATAAATGGGATTTTTATTTCGGCGTAAATATTTCCGAAAACGTTGTAACGTTTGTTGTAATCATCGGCCTCCGAAAGAAGTATGGAGTTGGTACTGACTCCTATTGCATGAGGGAAAGGATTTATTGTAACACCATCCTCCATGTAGGCTGGATCGAACCAATCGTCGCGGTAACGGTTCCCCAAAGGCAAATCCTGCCCCGAATAATCACTCGAGGTCATAAACGACTGCACACCTACCTTTAACCACTCTGTAATGTTGTTGTCAAGGTTGATCCTGGCATTCCAACGGGAATAATCTTCATTGAGCATGTATCCGCCCTGATCGGTGTAGCCAACGGAAACAAAGTAGCCACTGTTCTCGGATCGTTGTTGCAGTGAGATGTTATGGTTTTGGGTGCTCATATTATCGTTGGTTACTAAATCGTACCAGTCAAAAGTCAAATTGTTTTCAAGTGCCCTTAACTGTTGGCCATCGCGCATTATACTACCCACATCCCAATTTGGATTGGGCTCAAGGTAACCCGATTCTTCGGTCCTGCTGTCGAAAAAATGACCAGCAGTAATTCTTGCAATATGCTCTTCAGGGGTTTCGGGAACAAACTCAACTGACGGAGTTTGAAAGGTGTATCTACCCGTGTAGGTGATGGTGGGTTTTTCGCTCTTTTTACCCGTTTTAGTGGTAATAAGTAAAACACCATTTGTAGCCTGAGAACCATAAATAGCCGATGAACTGGCATCTTTTAAAATATCAATCGACTCAATATCATTTGGGTTGATGTCGATCATACTTCCACGGAAAATCACCCCGTCAACCACAATCAAAGGGCTCTGGTTACCTGAGATTGAAGTTCTTCCCCGAATCGAAATAGCAGGATTTTGTCCTGCCCGGTCAACCTGCCCCACATTAAGGCCTGCAGTGGAGCCTTGAAGCGATTGGACAAGGGAGATTCCCTGCCGCTGGTTAATCACGTCTTCAGTTACTCTGGACACCGATCCGGTTAAATCGCTCTTTTTGGCGGTTCCATAACCAATGGCCACAACTTCTTCAAGACCAATGGCATCGAGTTCCATGGTAATGTCAAGGGAGGTTTGATCAGTTATTACAACTTCCTGCGATTTCATTCCAACAAAAGAAAAAATCAAAACATCGCCAGGCTTGGCAGCAATAGAATAGTCCCCATCAATATCTGTTACAGTTCCGGTTGTTGTTCCCTCAATAATTACAGTTACACCCGGAAGAGGCTGACCGGAATCGTCGGTTACGGTTCCGGAGATGGAGTTTTGCTGTTTGTTATCCGATAAAAATTTAGGTGCCAGGATAATTTTCTTGTCGGTGATTGTATAAACCACATCGGTATCTGAAAATAGTTTATCGAGAATTTTATTGATTTTCTGATTTTCGAAAGACATGGAAACCTCTCGGTCTGTGTCAACCAGTTTTTCGTTGTACAGAAAGTAAAACTCGGAACGCTCTTCAATTTCGTCCAACACATCCACTAATTTGGCTTTGGAAAAGTCGATAGAAAGCCTGGTTTTTTGTGAATAAGTATCGTTTGCAAAGGTCTGAAGGATGGTTGCCAGCAATAAGAATGTAGTAATTCTCATAATTCTGAATGTTTTCATTAAACAATGGAAATCACATTCATAAAAAATTTTAATTTTTTTCATAAATTTGCATTATTAAAGTTAAAAAAATTGAAAAAGTTTTTTTAGGGAAATCGTTGCTGCGGTTTCCTTTTTTTGTTTAGTTAAGGTCCGTCTCGTAGTTTCATTTTATTTAAGTTTTAATTAGATTATTATACATTTTTCTTGTATAGCAGCACCTTCTTTTTTTGAACCGTTCCGTCATCCATTAGTTTTCGCTCAATAATCCGGTAACGGATGGGTGATGTCATGCTTAAATAATGTAATACTTCTTCAAGCGAATCGTCCTGAAAGGTTCCTCGGAACACGTGATTTTTAAGTTCCTCGTCAACCAACTGAATATCCACATTGTACCAACGTTCGATTCTTCGGGCTACTTCTTCCATTGGGTCGCTACGGAATACAAGTTTACCCTCTTTCCATGCAGTAAATTTGGAAGCATCGGTTACGTTTATATTTATAGCACCATCACTCAATATCAGGCGTTCATTGGGTTTCATTTCAATGCCTGATGAGTGCCCCGAGACAGAAAATTGGACCTTCCCCTCTTCAAGTACAACTTCCATGTATTTTTCTTCGGGATAAGCATTGAGGTTAAATTTTGTTCCCAACACTTTTACTTTTGAGTTACCTGCTGTAATTTCAAAGGGATGATTGGCATCGTGGGCTACATCGAACCATGCTTCGCCTAATATTTCAATTTGCCTGTTACTGTTAAAAGGAAGTTGATATTCCAGTGAAGAGCCACTGTTTAACCAACCATTAGTGCCGTCGGGCAGGGAAAAATTAATACGCGAGCCCAGTGGTGCAAACAGAGTTGAAGTTACAGGGCTTTCTGCTAAAGTTGGTTCTTCATGATTTTGTTGCGTAAACCAGATACCACCGGCTATTAATACCGGTATTAATAACACAGCAGCTGCTACTGAGTACCACCGGTAAATTTTTTTTACTACTGTAATTTTTTTTTGATTTTCGTTATTGTGTATGGTATGGTGTATGCGGTCTAGTAAATAAGAAAGATTGTAATTTACATCAGGATTGTTTTTCAGATATTCATTAAATTCCTTCTGAACATGTTGCTTGAATTCCCTGTTTCCCTCATTTTCTGTAAAAAGGGAATAAATGTATTTTTCTTCCTCAGCATCGGAAAGCCCTTTACTAAACCGTTGTAGCTTTTCTATATCTGCTTTATTTATCATTTTTCTTCTTTTGAAAATCCTCCTTAAAATACAGGAGGATTTTTAAAACTAACTAAACTATCTATGCGAAAAAAACATTTTGTTTTCTCTTTATAAGTAATAGGAACTTCTGAATAAAATCTCACGAAAAAAAAGTGACTTTTTTTTTAAAAATTAAGCCTGTCGAGTGTAAAGCAATGAATTGCAGATATATGCGCGAGTTTGTTTTATCGAAAAAAAACTGCAAATAACAGTAAAAGGGCTAAGTTATTTCCTGAAACATGTTTGCGAAGGAACTTTAGTGCCGCCGAGACCTGGTTATCTACCGTTCCCGGAGCAAGATTCATTTCTTCACCTATTTCCCTGGAACTTTTTCCTTCTTTGCGACTCTTTATGAAGATTATCCGCTGTTTTTCAGGCAATTTATCAATGAGTTGGTCAACCTGTTCATATGTTGCTTTGTATTCCAACAGCTCTTCCAGATTTATTATGATATTTTCTGCAGCACCTTTTTCTTCCAGAAATTTTTCATGTATCTGCTTTTTCCGAAAGATTTGGCACATGTCGTGGTAAGCAATGGTAAAAAGATAAGATTTGAGCGAAGATTCCTTTTTCAGCTTTTTTCGGTTTTCCCAAATTTTCAGAAAAACATCCTGAACCAGACCCTCGGTTTCTTCTTTTGATTTTAAATAGCTTAGGGCAAATCCAAACAATCGGTCTCCATACTTTTTAAAAATCTGGTCAAAGGCCTCCAGGTCTCCCTTCTGGAGTTTTTCCACCAGTTCGAAGTCGGAAGCATGATCGGTTATTGCCATTTAAGTTTTAATTCTCGATACATATATAGTGCTAAAAGTAGTATAATAAAGTTAATCTTTTCCAATAACGGGCGTATAAACTGCATCGTATCCGTTATTTTCAAATGACCAATCTAAATTTCCATTTCGGACATTATAGGCAGTATCTTTGATGTTTGTCTGTAACAATGGCAAGTTGTCTGGGTAGAGATAAAAGTTTGCCTGTGTGTTGTTCTATTTCTTGAAATAATATATATAAATTGTAACTTAATACATGTGCATTGAAATTGAGTAACAACTGATACAACTGTTATTATGAGT
>JBDLJS010000152.1:0-5790 GCA_039714235.1 Bacteroidota bacterium
TAATGAGGATGATGGCGACGATGATGACGGAGGTAGTGGAATTTGGTTAATTGCACATGCTGTAACATGCGAAGAAGTCTGCAGATGTTCTGAACGTCCAGGACCAGACGATGGACGTGTGTTTGAAATTAATGTACTACTGGATTGTAATGAAGGAGGCGATGATGATGGAAATGTTGTGATTGGTAAATCAAATGCTACCAATCAGATTTCCCGCGATCTCCTGGTTAAAGCATACCCTAATCCAACATCAGGACAGGTGGTAATAAAAATTGACAACCATATTAATCCAGATGTAGATATCAGGGTGATGAATATTGCAGGACAAAGAGTTTTCGAGAAATCGTATAAAACGGAAAGAGAGATTAGGTTTGATCTGTCAGACCAGGTAAGTGGCATGTATATGATACTTATTGAGGTAGACAATAAACGGATTATCAAAAATCTGGTACTCGACAGAAAATAAATTTCAGAATAATTCAATTAAAAACAGGGATCGGTTTGATTCCTGTTTTTTTTACTTTGCAATCAAGATAAACTCAAGATTAATATACTACACTTGATTTCTGAACATAAAAAAGCCTTTCTGCAATTGCAAAAAGGCTCTTATTCTTATGTTATTTCGAAAAATTTATTTCGCGTAACTCACCGCCCGCGTTTCACGGATTACGGTAATTTTAATCTGTCCCGGATAGGTCATTTCATCCTGGATTCGTTTAGAAATATCGTACGAAAGCTGTTCGGTTTCCTGGTCGCTCATTTTGTCGGAACCGACAATTACGCGCAGCTCGCGGCCTGCCTGGATAGCATAGGTTTTTGTAACTCCCGGGTAAGAAAGAGCTAAATCTTCCAGGTCTTTTAAACGTTTAATGTACGATTCAACAACCTCGCGGCGTGCTCCCGGGCGTGCTCCTGAAATAGCATCGCAAACCTGAACAATAGGTGCCATTAATGTTTGCATCTCCACTTCATCGTGGTGTGCTCCAATGGCATTGCAAATATCCGGTTTCTCCTTGTATTTCTCGGCCAGTTTCATACCAAGCACTGCGTGTGGCAATTCCGGCTCGTCATCCGGCACTTTTCCAATATCGTGAAGCAATCCGGCACGTTTGGCTTTTTTCGGGTTCAGCCCCAGTTCCGAAGCCATAATTGCACTCAAATTAGCCACCTCGCGCGAGTGTTGCAGCAGATTTTGCCCGTACGACGAACGGTATTTCATTTTACCAATCAGACGGATTAACTCGGGATGTAACCCATGTATTCCAAGGTCGATGGTAGTACGTTTACCGGTTTCAATAATCTCATCTTCTACCTGTTTTTTCACTTTCTGAACCACCTCTTCAATACGCGCAGGGTGAATCCTTCCATCAGTTACCAGTTGGTGCAAAGCCAACCTGGCAATCTCCCTGCGAACCGGGTCGAATGCCGAAAGCACAATTGCTTCAGGAGTATCGTCAACAACAATTTCAACTCCGGTTGCAGCTTCCAAAGCACGAATGTTACGCCCTTCACGGCCAATAATCCGTCCTTTAATTTCATCGCTTTCGATATGAAAAATAGTTACGGCATTTTCGATTGCAGTTTCGGTTGCAACACGCTGAATTGACTTAACCACCACCTTCTTGGCCTCTTTATTAGCTGTTTGTTTGGCCTCCTCCATTATTTCGTTAATGTATGCAACAGCTTCAGTTTTAGCCTCCTCCTTTAGCGATTCAACCAGTTGTGATTTTGCATCGTCGGCAGAAAGACCGGAGATTTGCTCTAGCTTTTCGAGATGTTGTTTATGAACCTTATCAAGTTCTTCGCTTTTGTGTTCAACACGCTGCAACTGAGAGTTCAGATTTTCACGAATGGCATCAACCTCTCTACGTGTAGTTTCAAAATCTTTGGTTTTCTTATTCAATTCATCTCTGCGCTGGTTAAGTGTGTTTTCTCGTTGCTTATGCTTGTTTTCAAAATGTGCAAGAGAAGAATTTTTGTCGTTAATGTACTTTTCGTGTTCCGATTTTAATTGCAAAAATTTCTCTTTTGCCTGTAAAATCTTATCCTTTTTAATCACTTCGGCTTCAGATTGTCCTTCACCGATTATTCGCCGCCTTTTCGATTTCAGGGCCTTGTCCCAGATGAAATATGCCAGGGCACCTCCAACAACGAAACCTGCAGCTACTCCTATAATTAAATCTATACTCATATTATTTTAAGTTATTTGTTAATTAAAAACCCGTAATAAACCTGCTCAAAACCGAACAGACCTAATACGGGCTTCAGATAAATATATTTTAACGCTATTTCTGCTCTTTTTCTTTTAAAAAATCAGAAATATCGTCGTTTAAATCCTTTATATCATCGATGAATTGAGAATAATTCTGGCGTTCCTGCTGTTCTGCAAAATTAAGTGCTACCTGAAAAGCAGTCATTGCCAATATATCTTGTTTGTCATTGTCGCGAAACATTTTCCTGAATTCAGTAATTGTTTCGTTCACAATTTTTGCAGCTTTTCTGTATCTCTCTTCATCTTCGCGATTGATGCTCAACGGATAACTCCGTCCATCAATCTTAATATTTATTCTAAAACTTTTATTCTCCACTGTACATTACTTGTTTAGTAATGCGATACATTTATCAATTTCCCGTACTAAATAGTTTATTTTCTGTTTAGCTTCCCTGTTTTCGTCGTTACCCGATAAAAGCCGGTTTGCTACTTTCAGTTGCTCATTTTTACGACCTAAGTCCGATTTTTCCTGCTCCAGCCTGTCAATTTCCTCTTTAAGATTTTTAATTCTCTCCTTTAACAGCTTTTTTTCGTTTTCGAGAGAATTAAATTCCCTGAACATTTGCTGCGTATTAGCCTTTAAATCATTAAGAAGCAAGCGATCCTCTTCGGTCATAACAGCTGCATTTCACCGACAAAGTTAATATTTTTACCCTATTGTAAAAATGTAAATTCATGTTTACGGGAATAATTCATGAAGTTAAAATTCAGGGTAACTAAGAAAAGTTTATTTTTACAAGCCTAATTTGAGTTGAATTTATGAGATATATTTTTCTGATATTATTTGTACTGATTTCGGTGATGTCGTTTGGACAAAACAGGTATTATACCGATCCGGTAAAAATTCCGATGTTATTAAGTGGGAGTTTTGCCGAATTAAGAAGTAACCATTTTCACTCGGGTATTGATATTAAAACGCAGGGGGTTACGGGTATTCCTGTATATTCTGTGGCCAACGGATATATTTCGAGAATCGCAGTTTCGCCAACCGGATTCGGGAAAGCGCTTTACATTATTCATCCAAACGGAACAACCTCTGTTTATGCCCACCTGAAAGAATTTAGTCCTGAGGTTGAGAAATATGTAAAGGACAAACAGTATGCGAAGAAATCGTTTAAAACAAATTTATATCCTTCAAAATATTTGTTTTCTGTAACGAAAGGCGAAGAGATTGCCAAAAGCGGGAACAGCGGCGGTTCCGGAGGCCCTCACCTTCATTTCGAAATCAGGGACTCGAAAACAGAAGAACCAATAAATCCGTTGCAATTTAACTTTCCGGTCACGGACAATATCGCTCCAAAAATCTTTTCTTTACTGATTGTACCTCTCTCAGAAAAATCGCATGTAAACTATTCAAATCAGCAAAAAAGTTACCCGGTTGTTTTTTACGACGGAAAATATCATTTAAAAAATAATCCTGTTATCCCCGTTAACGGAGAAATCGGGTTTGCTGTCCAGGCGAATGACTACTTTAATGGAACTTACAACAAATGTGGCATAAACTCGCTGCAATTAAATGTTGACGACATTACTGAATTCACATTCAATCTCAACCGGTTCGCTTTTCACGAATCACGTTTTATAAACAGTCACATTGTTTACGATGAATACACTGAATCGAAACGGCGATTTATAAAAACATGGATTGATCCGGGGAACAAATTGCGGATTTATAATTACAACTTCTCGAACGGCGTACTAAATGCAGATGGTGAAAACTTGCATGAGATTGAAATTGAGCTAAAAGACACCGACGGAAACAGTTCTGTTCTGATATTTAATGTTCAAGGCGTACCTCGCGAAATACAACACAATGCATCTATTTTTGTAAAAGAGTTCAAATATAACACGACCAACAGTTACTCTACCGACGATTTCCAACTGGAAATACCTAAAGGTGCATTATACAAAAATCTGGACTTTAAATACTCGAAACAATCTTCGGCTAAAAACTTCTATACTGACTATCATATTATTCACAACAAAAAAATACCACTTCATAAATCGATAACTGTAAAATTAAAAGCAGCTAACCTTGAAGAATCACTTCGGTCGAAAGTAGTTTTGGCCAACGTTGATTTGGAAACAGAGGAGTTTTATGCTTCAGGGGGTGAATATAAAAACGGTTGGGTAGAGTCAAAGATTAGCAGCTTTGGAGTTTACACCATTACCGTTGACACCATTCAGCCAACTATAAGTTCGCTGAGTATTAAGGACAATACTTTAACGGAAGCTAACAGGATTAGGTTTAAGATTGAAGATGATCTTACCGGTATAAAAAAGATTGAAGGATTAATTGACGGGAAGTGGGCACTGTTCGATTACGATCCAAAGAATAAAAAGATAACTCACTACTTTGATGCTGAAAGGTTTGAGCTAAACAAACAACACGACTTTAAATTAACTGTTACCGATTATCGGGGTAACAGATCGGTTTATGAAGCCACTTTTTGGAAGTGACAGATGAGTAATGATGAATTTAAGATGGATAATTCATTCAAAAATAAAAACATTTTTAAAGCCATCGGCGTAATGTCGGGCACATCGCTTGACGGGCTGGATATTGCTGCAGTGGAATTTTATTTCAGGAGTAACAAGTGGAATTTTAAACTTCTTAATGCAGAAACAGTTTCTTATTCTCAAAAGTGGGAGAAAAAGCTGAAAGAGTCTCCTACCCTTTCCGGGGAAAAACTTACAGAGTTGCATTCGGAATATGGAAAATTAACTGGCGAACAGGTTAATAAATTTATTGCAAAAACAGGCTTTCAGCCCGAATTAATTGCCTCTCACGGGCACACCGTTTTTCATCAGCCAGAGAAAGGATATACACTGCAAATTGGCAATGGAGCTGAAATTGCAGCTAAAACAGAAACTTTAACTGTATCCGATTTTCGCACCCTGGATGTAGCACTGGGCGGTCAGGGTGCTCCCCTAGTACCTGTTGGCGATAAATTCCTGTTTCCTGAATATGAATACTGCCTGAACCTGGGTGGTTTTGCTAATATTTCTTACGAAAAAGACGGCATACGCCTGGCTTTCGATAACTGCCCGGTAAACTTTATTCTTAATCATTTTGCAGAAAAACAGGGCCTACCATTCGACAGGGACGGTAATCTGGGCCGATTGGGAAAAGTTAACATTAAGCTTCTTGATAAACTTAACCAAATACCTTTTTATAGTTCAGATTCTCCCAAATCGCTCGGCAGAGAGTGGGTTGAAAATGAATTTTTCCCGGTTCTTAATAAATTAAAGATTTCGGACGCGGACAAACTCAGAACTGTATACGAACACATTGCCGTGCAAATTACAAAAGCAGTTTCAGGAAAAGGAAAAATGCTGATTACCGGAGGTGGTGCCTTTAATTCCTTTTTAATCGAACGTATTAAAAGTTTAACATCAACCGAGATTGTAATTCCTTCCAAAGAAATTATCGATTTTAAAGAGGCGATAATTTTTGCATTTCTTGGTGTTTTGCGGGTTCAGGGTATAAACAACTGCCTGGCATCGGTTACCGGAGC
>JBDLJS010000153.1:0-5753 GCA_039714235.1 Bacteroidota bacterium
AAATTGTAAATGCTCAACAGGATAAGGTTCAAAAAATAAACAGTAACATCCTTGAAGAATTGAAGGAGAACAATATTTTCATGATAAATGAAAAGGAG
Source organism: Bacteroidota bacterium (assembly GCA_039714235.1). Classification (GTDB taxonomy): domain Bacteria; phylum Bacteroidota; class Bacteroidia; order Bacteroidales; family Prolixibacteraceae; genus Draconibacterium. Next base: position 99 of record JBDLJS010000153.1, read on the forward strand.
CTCACCGAAAAGCAGGGAAAATTTGTTAAGAAGTATTTTTACGATAAAGTACTGCCAAACCTTGTGCCAATCATGTTAAGGAAGAACCAATTTCCATACCTGCGCGATCGTTCGGTTTACCTGGCTGTTAAACTTTCAAAAAAAACAGATCCTTCTGATTATGCTTACTCTCTTATTCGTATTCCGGGCAGGTCGCTGCCGCGGTTTCTGGTATTGCCTGAGGCAAATGAAAAAAAATTCGTGATAATGCTCGACGATATTATCCGTTTCTGCATGCACGATATTTTCTTTTATTTCGATTACGATTTTCTTGAAGCATATACTATAAAAATTACCCGCGATGCAGAGCTGGATATCGACGATGATATTTCGAAGAGTTTTATTGAAAAAATGAGCCACAGCCTGAAGAAACGGAAAAAAGGAAAGCCTGTGCGCCTGATTTACGACAGGGAAATGCCTGACGATCTGCTTAACTTTATTCTGAAAAAAATGAGGATGGCAGAAGGCAGCGATGCCGTTCCGGGAGGACGTTACCACAACCACAAAGATTTTATGAACTTCCCCGAGATTGGGAAGAAAAAACATTATTACACCAAACTTCCGCCATCCCGTCATAAAGATTTACCACCTTTTACCAGTATTTTAAAAGTACTGCGACAACAGGATGTAATGCTTCATTTTCCTTACCAGACATTTAATCATGTTATCGATTTTTTACGCGAAGCTGCCATCGATCCGCAGGTAAAAGAAATTGGGCTGACCATTTACCGCGTAGCTGCGAACTCGAAAGTGGTTAATGCCTTGCTTAATGCTGTTCGGAACGGAAAAAACGTGACTGTTGTAATCGAATTACAGGCCAGGTTCGACGAAGAAGCAAATATTTTCTGGTCGAACAAGCTGCAGGAAGAGGGGGCAAATGTTATTAATGGTGTCCCCGGCATGAAGGTTCACAGCAAGCTGGCGTGGGTGCAGCGTAAAGAAGGTGATGAGCTTAGAAATTATGCCTACATAGGCACCGGTAATTTTCACGAAGGCACGGCCAATGTTTATGCCGATGATGGTTTGTTAACGGCCGATCCCCGGCTGGCTGACGAAGTTGAAAATGTTTTCGACTTTTTTAACGAAAACTACAAACATTACGATTATAAACACCTTGTTGTAAGCCCGTTTATTATGCGAAGCCATTTCGAAGAAAACATCGACCGCGAGATTGAACTGGCACAACAGGGCAAAGAAGCCTGGATGATTTTAAAAATGAACAGCCTGATTGACCCGGGCATGATGAAAAAAATATATGCAGCTGCACAGGCAGGGGTGAAAATACAGTTGATTGTCAGGGGAGTTTTCGGATTGCAAATAGGCATAAATGGTTTTAGCGAAAATATTACGGCAATAAGTATTGTTGACAAGTACCTCGAACACTCGCGTATTTTCCTTTTTGGTGCCGGAGGCGAAGAAAAAATGTATATTTCGTCGGCCGACTGGATGCCCCGAAACCTGAACCGGAGGATTGAGGTTGCCTGCCCCATTTACTGCAAGCGCATAAAACAGGAACTAAAAGAGATGCTCCAGATACAAATAAGGGACAATGCCAAATCGCGAATTCTCGATCCCGGCCTCTCGAACAATTACACAAAATCGAAACCTGAAAATAATTTCAGGGCACAGGAAGATTATTATAACTACATAAAATCAATAACTAATTATAATGAAACGAGCCTATAAAACATTTTCCCCACAGGAGAATCATGATAAGCGAGTTCCATCGAAATGAGCTTGCGAATTCTATCGAATACCATTGAAGTAAGCTCTAATAATGAGATAAATACCGATGAAAATTTTAAATAATAATGAGATGAAGATTTATCATAACCCACGTTGTGCCAAAAGCCGGGCCGGTTTAAAATACCTTGAAGAAAAAGGCGTTGAATTTGAAATTGTGAAATACCTTCAGGAAGGAATCGGCGAAGAAGAATTAACCGGAATTATTGCCAAAACCGGTAAAAAACCTTTCGATTTTGTGCGCACCCAGGAAAGAGAGTACAAAGAGCAATACAAAGGAAAAAATTTAACCGACCAGGAATGGATAAAACTTTTAGTTAAAAATCCGAAACTGTTGCAGCGCCCCATTATTGTAAAAGGCAATAAAGCTGTTCTGGGAAATCCGCCGGAAAATATTGATGGGATAGTGTAACGGCGAGTGTATGCGCAGGAGGCCGTTCAGGATCCCTTGACGCATATACATTGTTCATAACAGTCATTATTTTTAACCTCTGCTAATGAAAGACAATTTTACCGACACCGATCAGGTATCCTTTTTCTTTCACCCCAAAAAGGTATATCCCCTTTGGTAAATTTCCTTTTTGAAAATAAATTTTACCTTTCCCATATTCTACAGGACAACTCACTTTTGAACCCGATAAATCCACCATGTATAACCTGACATCCTCATAGTTGTCAAAAGGTAATTGTATTACTCCAGAAGACTCAACGGGATTGGGAACAACTTCAAGATTGGCAGGAACAATGTGGTGATTTACTACTGAATTCGAATTATCACAGCCTAATTTATTTGTGCCAAGCCTAAGGAATAAATCATCAAAATAGCAATGATTGGGGTTTCCGGAATCATTCGTTCCTTTAAGTTCTACCTGAATTATTCTTGTCTGTGCGGGAGTTTTTTCCACCATACTAAACATTGTCCATGAATTTTCCAAAGTGGAAATGGTATTGCTTGAATCAATCACATTGTTATTCTCGTCAAAGAATATTAGTCTCATCTCGGGTAAATCCGCGCTCGCATGATTGGTTAGGTACCCTCCGAAATTAACCGGGAAATTTCCTGTGTCAACTGAATCAGCATAGGCAGAAACATCAATATTTTGTACAAAGATACCATCTGAATCACTTACTTCGCAAATCCCTCCAACCACGAAGTAAAAATCACCTGAATATGGTAAAGTACTCTTGCACTCACCACTTGATATGGTTTCGACAATACCCTGAGTAACTGTCCAATGCATTAGGCTGTCTTCCGCTCCGGGATTCAAAAGAAGGTTTGGTAAAGCAATAGATTCCCCTGTTTGGAAAGGAACCGATACTGACCAGTCACTCCAGTTAAGCTCCCTGTCTCTATATCTTACTCTCCACCAATAGTTAGAATTCTGTGAAAGCCCTAAAAATTTTTCATCGGACAAATCATCATTCAGCTGGGTGTCTTCATCATAAAACCAGTTTTGAAAATTCTTCCAACTCTCTGCAACGGGAGTGGAAAAATCACTTTGACTATTGGACACTTGCCAATGGCTCTGTCCATGAAGAGCTGATATATTTGAAGAAGAAAAAGTCTGTGCCTTTAGAACCACGCATTCCGGAGGAATTTGTTTATTCATAGGCGAAATGGGAACAGGGGTATTCACTGGAGATGGGAGTAATCGAATAGTAATACTATCAGTTATCTCATTATCCATGCTTTCATATTGGTTACCTCTACTAATCCTTTTTAATACTACTTTAGGATCATCATCATCTGTTACTTCGATTAAAACAAATCCATGTTCAACTCTGGTGACGGAGAATTCATCATAATCAATGCCATATTTATCTCCCGGAAAGTGTAGGTTACCTCCGGCACTGGCAACATCTATCCAAAGATGTTTATGATCTCTTGAATGTCCCCGAGAATAATTATGTACATGACCAAAGAAATGAATGCTGGGTTTACCGCAATTCGTGCTGAATTGTTCCAATTTATTGACAACGATTTTGGGAAAGCCATTGTCGGGAGTTAAGGAATTTTCAGATTTATGATAAAGATGAAACTGGGCAAAAACAAAATCAATCGAGTCCGAATCACAAGCCTCAGTCAATACACTATCTAACCATTCAATTTGTTCTACTTTGTATTTATACGGCTTAATAGAATTTAAACCGATGATGCGGACATTTCCATAATCTTTATACCACCAATGCTCTTCATAGCCAGGCGTGCCATTGTCTGGCAATTTAAAATACTGAAAGTAATAAGGTGAGTTTTTATCGTGATTGCCAAGGGCTGGATAAACAGGAACATGGTTGAACAAGCCATGCGACGGATCAAAAAAATGATTTTCCCATAAGGAATAATTTGTGCCGCTTCTCACCAAGTCGCCCGGTGCTATGACAAATGCCAGATTATCGGCAATATCACCACCAAACTCCTGTTCCAAATACTCAATAATTCCGTCATGAACAATTTCCTCAAACTTGTTAGGAATACTGTTATGCTTCTGCATATCGCTCATGGCAATAATCCTGAACGACTCATGGTCAGAGGCAAAGGGAGCTGTTTTGAAATGATATATATCCGAAATAGCGGCTCCTGTTTTGACCCGATAATAATATTTAGTAAATCGTTCAAGTCCCTCCAATTTCACTTCGTGAATAATGGAATCACCAAATGAATTTTGAGCAGTTCCTATTGCAATATTCCCGAGGGCATCGGTCAAGCCCCATTCGACAATGCTTTCCGAACCGGAATCGGTTTCCCAAAGAATATATATCGAATGGGGTGATGCATTCTGCAAATATGGTTGCACTATAATTATTTGAGCAAATAAAGAATGAGCAAAAAAAAGGGATGGTAATAAAATGTACAATAGGTTTTTCATGATTTATTTGATTGTTATGAACAGCTTGGCTATGCCCAGTAAGGGATTTTGAAGCACTTCCGTTTCAATTTATTACTAATGTTCATTACATGCATTTGCTTTCAATTTACTACTATAACGCCTATTTTGTATATACATTGTTACCTCTCGTTTTATTATATTATTAACTTCCTTGAATTTCTCCTTTAATACTTCTGTCAATTTCTGAAAAGCAAACAAGTTCGCAGGCTTTTAATAGCTCCCCAATAGCTACAAATGGCTCCATATCACCTCGGGTTCCTACTGAAACAAGAATTATTTTCATATCATTTTTAATTGGCTACAATAGGAACATAGGACGTTTTCTATTACTCTTTTCACTGACCGTTGAAATAGTGGAAGTGCTACATTTGACTGTACGGTAAGTTAAGTACTTGCGTTTTTTATCTATTTAGCGTTCAAATAAATGAATAGAAATCTGAAAAGTCAGCCATATTCAATTAAAGGTGGTTTTCTGATAAAAAATATGGATGGCAGTGTGGTGTCTTTCATTCAATTTGTTTTACCAATATTTTTTCACCTGATTGATTTACTGTATTAACTTTATTAATATTATACACAAGTAATTCAACTACTCTAATACTATAGGATATAGTCTGTTTGTGTTAAGTCTCAATATAGGTTTAGTATAATTTTTAGTAACATATTTTTGAGAATAAATGCTATATCATTTAACTATACTAGTTTAAATTAGGTATTAACTTTTCGTTGTTTTTTTATCTATATAATTTATGATTTTCTCAATATTTAGCGTAATTGCAATAGTTGTAAATGCAATACCTAAAGTTTTCATATGAGAGAATTCTTTATCAATAATCATAATACCTATTGAAGCAATAATTCCTAGTATTGCCATTCCAATTATTAAGGACTTTAGTATTTTCATTTTAATTAATTCTTTTTTAATATTTATTATTGAATTTGAACTAGTTTATAATTCTTCAGGAAGCTGTCACGTTGTGCCTAA
>JBDLJS010000154.1:0-5725 GCA_039714235.1 Bacteroidota bacterium
TTATGGGTAGTCGATGGTATTATACAACCCGACTTTGTGGATTTAGACTTATCTTCTGAACTGGGCGATTTGAGCAATATAATTGGCAACCAGGTATCCTGGTTAAACCCCGATGATATTGAGAGTGTTACTGTACTCAAAGATGCATCTGCAACTGCCATATATGGTTCAAAGGCATCAAATGGAGTAATTGTAGTGACTACAAAAAAAGGTGAAGAAGGTGAGCTTAACGTAAACTACAGTGCTAACTTTTCATTTAGGAATGCCCCTAACTATGGTATGTATAATATGATGAACTCTCAGGAACGAATTGAAATGAGTAAAGATGCGTTTAATTCGGGAGTACTTTATCGTAGTGTCCCATTAAAGCAAATATATACTTATGAAGGCTTAATGAGGATGTACCTGGATAAAGATATTACCATGGACTATTTGAAAGAACAGCTTTCTTATCTGGAAACGGTTAACACAGATTGGTTTGGAGAGCTCACACAAAATTCCCTGAGCCAAAGCCATAACTTATCATTATCGGGGGGAAGCAGGAAGATATCTTATATTAGTTCCTTTTCATATACAAACGACAAAGGGGTTGAAATAGGTGATGCTGCTAAACGTATTACAGGCCGCTTGCGTATTGATGCCAGACCTAACGAAAAATTGAGAATAAGCTTTAACGTTGCAGGTTCGTCTAATAATAACAATGGCTTTGGGATAGGAGTTAACCCAACCTCTTACGCCCTTACCACCAGCAGGGCTATTCCCTTTTACGACCAAAACGGGGACCCTGTTTCTTATCAGGAACGTTCGTTTTATCGTTATAACGGCACTACCCGGGAAAACGGTTTAGGTTATAACATCATCAATGAAAGGGATAATGGTTCTTCTTTGTCGGAATCTACACGATTAACATCATCTATAAATGCAAGATGGAACATAAGTGATATGTTTAGGTATGAGATAGTAGGAGGATACACGCAAAACTATCGTAATACAGAAAATTATGCCGGTGAAGAAACTTATTTTATTGCTAACAGGTACAGAGGATATATATATGGAGAATACCTGCCCGGCAGTCCCGAATACAATGCTGCTGTATTACCTCATGGAGGGGTAATGCAATCTACCTTAGGAAAACAATCATCATATAATATTCAAAATAAGCTACTGTTTAAACATACAATAAATGAGGAACATCGTTTTAATGCCATGTTGGGCCACGAGTTACGCTCTTCAGTTAGCTTTGATGAAGGTAATATGTTATGGGGCTATGTACCCGACCGTGGACAGATATTAATACGTCCTACTCCTCCCGATCAATTAGTCCCTTTGAATTCATCAACTGTTTATGAAGGCTTCGGTGTGCTTGACGATATTTATGATAATAGATGGAGAAGAAATGAACAAACCAGTAATTATATCTCCTTATTTGCAACATTAGCTTATTCTTACAAGGCCAGATATACTCTAAATGCCAATGTACGTACAGATGATTCTAATCGTTTTGGACAGGATGTTAACAGACGCTTTGAGCCTACCTGGTCTCTTGGTTTTGCGTGGTCAATGCACGAAGAAAACTTTATTAAGGATAATTTACAATGGCTAAATCAAGCCAAATGGCGATTCTCTTATGGTGTACAGGGAAATGTGATTACCAACCAAAGTCCGGAAATGATAACTACTAAAGGTTCATTTAACCCTATTTACGGACAATATGCATCAACACTAATTCAATTGCCAAATCCTTATCTCAACTGGGAAAAAACAAAAAGTTGGAATATTGGTTTGGACATGCGCTTATTTAATATGTTTTCAACATCCATAGAATATTATGGCAGAAGATCTGTAGTTATAGCTCATCAAGAGTTAGCACAGTACAATGGCCTGGATGTATTACCTGTTAACGGAGCAGAATTAATAAATCAGGGCATCGAATTTACGGTCTCTTTTAACCCAATTAGTACGAAGTCTTTATATTGGAATGTGAGTTTAAATACCGGTATGAATTATAATGAATCCCAGTATTCTTATGTCCCGGAGAATATGAAAAGGGCAAGTATTTATGTAGCGGGTTCATCTCAGTATGTGTTGAAAGAGGGTTACGATTTATCAAGTTTTTGGTCATATTCTTATACGGGCTTAAACCCATATACGGGCTATCCGGTATTTAACCTGAACCCACATAATGATGAAGGAATAAATGAATTGATAACAGACCCAAATACAGGTTATTTTTTAAGCACTAACCGCGAGATAGACCCCACAAGGTTTCTTATATATTCGGGAAGAAAAGAACCTGGTTTCTCGGGTGGATTGTCAACTTCTTTAAGGTACAAGAGTATAACAATGGCAGCACATTTATCGGCACAGTTCGGGCATAAAATACGTTTACAAAACCCTTACTCCCTTATGACTAACGGTATTATGCCAGATCCAACTTACAACTTCGACAAAGAACTGGCTCAAAGGTGGGGACAACCGGGAGATGAAAACACTACTACTATTCCGGGATTACCAGCTTATGGTGTTGTTAAACATGAGATGCCAAACGGTGGGATTCCAGACCACACAGAATACCAAATGTGGGGCTTCTCAGATATTCGGGTTGTTGATGGTTCATTTATACGTTGTAACAATTTGTCATTAACATGGAATGTTCCAAAAAATATATACGAAAGAGCAGGGATTAAGAATTTATCGTTTAATTCTGCTATTAGTAATCTGTTTGTAATAGCTAGTAAAGAGCTGGAAGGGTTTGATCCCGAATCTGCCACCAAGTCGGTAAGGCCCAGGATTATGTCATTTGGTTTTAAAGTTGGATTTTAATAGCTGTCAGGATGAAAATAAAATTAATAATATTAGCTTCTTTATTCCTAATGATATCAGGAGGCTGTGAAAAATTTCTGGAGCCTCAATCGGAGTCGGAAATCGTGCCTAAAAAAATTGAATCCCTAAACGAATTGTTGCTGGGCGAAGCATATCCAAGAAACAATGGACGTATATTTATCGAGACAATTCTTGGTGTACTGGATGATGATGTAGAGTATGTAGCTTTTGTCCCGGAAGAAGAATTGCCACAAAGTAACTTAAGAGAATCTACATTCGCGTGTTATAGCTGGCAGCCCGATATGTTTACAACTTTTAGGTTGTTCGATTACTTTAGTGAGTCCTATTATAATACATGGAGAAATGCTTATCGCGGCATAATGGGTTGTAACGCTGTACTTGATTATATCGATAATGTGTCGGGCACAGAATATGAAAAAAATAGCGTTACAGGACAGGCATTAACCCTGAGGGGGTTTTATTATTTCCATCTGGTAAATACTTATGGGCAACCTTACAGTTATAATAAAGATGCACTGGGGGTACCCCTTAAATTAAGCAGCAATTTGGTGATAGATGGCCAGCCCCGCAATACTGTGGAAAGTATATATAACAGTATCTTATCCGACTTGACAGAAGCTGAGAATGCACTACTAAAACTTGAGGAAGCAGACCATTGGAAACCAAATTACAGGATTAGCCTGCCAATGGTACAACTATTATTGTCGCGAGTGTATTTATTTGTAGAAGATTGGAGCAATGCAGCAATATATGCTGAAAAAGTAATTACTAACAGTAATTTCTCATTAATTGACTTAAATAACGTTCCTGAAGGAACAGAAGAAAAGCCATATTATAACTTTCTTGATTATTTTAATAATCCCGAAGTAATCTGGTTATATGGGCAAACCCAGGATGCCTTTTATTTATCGTGGATTCAGAGCATGACCAATGCATTAGCCTCTTCAGGTAAAGATAAAGCACTTTTTAAAGCTTCGGATGCATTAATGAGTCAATATGACAATAACGACCTTAGACCCGAATTATATATTATCTCCGATTATCCCAATGGCAGGTATAAAATACCTATGGGCAAAATTAAGGTGAATGAGCAAATATCACCATCCAATGAAGCGTTTGGCCGTAGCTTCCGTCTTGCAGAAGCCTACTTGAATGCAGCAGAGGCCTATGCCATGTTAAATATACAGGGAGAAGCTGCCGACGAAGCTATGCTGCTGATTAACGATTTACAAAGCAAACGTTTTGCAAGTGGTACTTTTGTACCTCTGGCAGGTTTAACTCCCGAGGAATTACTACAGGAAGTGAGAGACGAACGCCGTCGTGAACTATGTTTTGAAGGCCACCGCTGGTTTGATCTAAGACGTTATGGGATGCCTTCTATTTATCATAAATGGTATGATGAAACAGGACTGATTATATATACTCTACAAAATAATGATCCCGGATATACTTTACCAATTCCCGACGAAGCACTATTAAAAAACAGGCAACTGGTACAAAATCCTTTAGCATCTCCAAGGGGTGCGCAATAATAGTTTTATTGAATTTAAACAAATTTTGTTATGAAACATATCCTCATAGGATTTCTGACTGTGGTAGCCGGTATTGCTATTACTTCTTGTGAATACAAGGAGGATAAGTTAATACCAAATGATCAGGTAGATATTATTTCAAGGTTTGATTTTCCAGAAGGAGATGCTCCCTGGGATCTGCGATTACTTGAATTAAGCCAAACATTTGATATGTTACCTATCTACAAGTCTTTCACATCAGCCGATCTAAATAGAAAATGGACAGGCCTTAGTGGTACAGTCTACGCATTTAATGATATAAATGATGAAATGGCTGAAACATATGTGGATTTCCTAATTGATGAGGTATTCTACTACTATAAGCCGGAAATTGCCAACAAGGTACTTCCCATGTATTTTTATATCATTGATGAGCTTCGTCTGAATGAACAGGGTGAGCAAATCGTGGTGTACAATAACAATGGTTTTGATTATTGGTATTTATCTTATTATACAAATCAACCAAATTTTCCGCATGATCAACTTTACCCCGATGGACTTGATTATCCTTCTGATATTGAAACTTTATTAAAATGGCATAATGGAAGTGAATTAAATGAAGACGAACAGGAAGTTATAAGAGCCTGCCGTAATGCCGGAATCTATATGTACCTGGAAAAGAGCATTGACCGTGGACTTATAGAGGAACCTGCCGATTTTAAAAATGGGATCGATTATTCTACAAAACTAAATTCATCGGCGAGTGACCCCAATCATTTTATTAACAGAGGATTTGTTCACAGAGTAGAGCCACGTACTATTATACGTTTTGATCTCAATGTTATTGAATGGCATTTTAGAACACTCAGAAATCAATATTCACTTTATACTTTGGCAAAACCAAATTTTGATTTTAAATGTTATGTCCGCATGGCCATGCGTTTTACCAAAGAAGAGTTCGAGCTGCAATATCCACCCGAGACATACCCTATGGTTAATCAGCGTTATAGTATGGTAGTTAATCATATGAGGGACTCTTATGATATTGATCTTCAAAAAATTACTGAAGGGATAAAGGATTAGTTTATAATACAAGACAGAAGTAAGGAACAGAAATAATAGACTTTCAGCGTAGTAAAATCAACAATATGAACAAATTAGTATTATCCATATTACTATTAACAAATTTTGTAGTTGTAGTAAAATCTCAGCCCCGGAATAAGAAAAAAGAGAGGGTTCCGGTAAATTGGCAATTCCAGCCTTCAGATGGTAAATATCTTGGAGCTTCTATTGATAAGGCATATGACTATATTGAGGAACAAGGTCTTGAGAAGAAAAAGGAAATTGTAGTAGCTGTTATTGAAGGTGGT
>JBDLJS010000155.1:0-5593 GCA_039714235.1 Bacteroidota bacterium
GCAATCATTTCTTCCCCCCTGAGATAATCCACCTGCTCTTGTTTTCCTTCTTTTTCAAATTTTGCAATGTTCTCGCGCACTTTATCCAGCAGACCGTTCCATCCCAGTTTTAGCCCGATGCTTAAATCGGGTGTGGTATGCGTAAAGCTAATTCCGCCGGCACCCAGTTCGCGTGCCTCAAAACCTGCCTGGCGCTGGTCTTCGGGGTACTGAAAATAACGTGCTTCGTCGAGCTGCCAGTGAAACTCGCCAACAATAAGTTCGCTTTCGTAAACCTCTGCCGGACTTTTATCGATAAAAAAAGCATAATCTTTGGCCCAGTTTAAAGGGGTGTATTCAAATTTTCCTTTTTTCGAAGGCATATCTTTCGTGTGAGGAAACGGGATACCAACATCTACCCTGGCATTGTGGTCGCCAATACCTATTCGCTGGTCAATATCGCAAGCATGTTCGCCAGTTGCCGGTGAGAATGATGCTGCCTCTCCTGACCAGTGGTAAACCAGAAATTCTGCATTATCAACATATATATCCCGTTTTTTATCAATTACCAATTGTAACCTTCTATCAATTAATGCCTGAACCCTGCTGTCGGGTTTAAACTTCCGAATTACCTCATTCTCTTTCATATCGCTTCTTATATTTTGACAATCTAAACTTTAACTGTACTTTTATATTCTCAAAATAACACAATAACAGGCAGATATAAAATAAACAATTCAAACTAAAACATATACAATCTTAACTATTATGGCAATAGATTCGTTTGAATGTAAAATTATTACAGGAGGTTTTAACCATTGCAACAGCTCCTGGAATAAAACCAGCGATGAGCTCGACCGCTGTTTCAAAATTTACCACCCGGTTGGCGGCTCGGCCATCATTAATGTTGATAATAAAGAATACCTCATCGAATCGGGAAATGTATATTTTATATCGGGATTTAATATTGTCTCTCAAAAATGTACATCGTTTATGGATATTTACTGGTTACATTTTGTCCCTACATCTCTTTATCTGAAACATTTGCTGTTAGGTTCGAAACCTGTTCATATCCGGGACAATAATACATATCCTTTTTTAAATGATTTCGACAAACATATAGGCAAACTTTTTGGCAACAGTAATTTTATGTCGTCAGAAATTTCTAGCCTGCCCTATTCTTTCGAGGAGACGAAACTACACAGTTATATTTTAAATTTTATTGCCGATATTATAAAAGATACTCCTGAAAATAATCTTACTGCATCGGGTGAGATAATAAAATTAAATCCTTCGATTAAATTCATGAACGATGAATTTAAATCCAATCCCTCTCTGGAGGAAATTGCTTTAAAGTCGAACCTTGCTCCCAATTATTTTCATCGTGTGTTTAAAAAGAACTTTGGGGTAACCCCTTTTGACTTTATGCTCCGCCAACGTATGGAGCATGCCATTAAATTGCTAACCACTACAAATAAAAGTGTTAAGGAAGTTGCTTTTGAATCGGGGTATAACAATGAGTTTTATTTTTACCGGCAGTTTAAAAAACAGTTTAACTACAGCCCGGGAAAACTAAAAAAACTGAGACCGTTTTAACAATTAAACAGAGAATTTCTAAAAAGCAGATCATCACCATCTGTAAAAATTTTTGTAACCTTGTATCATATAATTACCTAAATCAATTTCAAATGAAGCAGTTTGTCATTATTATTCTTTCGTTTCTATTTATTAGCACTACCGGCTGTGCAAAACAAAACGAGAAAGGTGCTACGCCAATAAATATTTTAGTTTTTAACAAGACCAATGGATTCAGGCACGGTTCAATTTCGTCGGGATTAAAAATGTTGTACGATCAAAGCAAAGAACAGAAATGGGTGATAACTGCAACAGAAGATGCATCACTTCTGCGCGATGACTTTCTGGCAAAGTTTGATGTTGCCGTTTTTATTAATCCAACCGGCGATGCCATTTGCGATGCCGGGCAGGAAGCCTTTGAAAATTTTATGAAAAGTGGAAAAGGATTTGTGGGGATTCATGCTGCAGCCGATTGTGAATACGACTGGCCTTTTTACGGCAACCTTGTAGGTGCCTGGTTTAAAACCCATCCGCCGGCACAAAAAGCAACGGTTATTTTCGAGGATTGCAATCATCCTGCAATGGAGCCATTTAAAGGAATGAAAACTTACACCACAGTTGACGAATGGTATACTTTCAGGGAAAATCCACGACCCAATGTAAATGTGTTGGCAAGGCTCGATGAAAGTACCATTAAAAAATCGGATAACGACAGCTGGAAAATGGGCGACCATCCGCTAATCTGGTGGAATGAAAATGACGGAGTTCGCTCGTTCTACACGGTGTTTGGACATACCCACGAAGCATTTCAGGATAAACTGATTATTAAGCACATTACAAACGCCATAAACTGGGCAGCAAAACGAGTTGATTAAGAAGTTGTTTAAAACAAAATTGACAGTAAAGGGTTACACTATGGAATGACAAAAACAAAAAACTTTCAGATTAAGCTGGGTATCTTTCTGATGATATTTTCAGGAGTATTTTTTGCATTAACTTTTATAATTCCTCTTTTTGACCTACCTACAAAAACCAAAGTAATTGCCTCAACAACAAGTTTTATTTTAATGGAAGTTGTATTCTGGGCAGGTGGGCTATTGGTTGGTAAAGAGTTGTTTACCAAGTATAAAAAACAACTGAATCCTAGCAACTGGTTCAAAAAGAAAACAGCTAAACGGGCAGATAATTATACAGAATAACAGGTTCAGAATTATTGAAATCCTGCTGCTGAATTACAGTTTAGAGTATCTTAAAACCAACCGTAATCATAAATGTACTGTTTTTACCCTCCAGGGCCGGATGGTCGTACAGCGTGTTTCCATGCTCCATTCTGGCATCGATTGTAAAAAAGAGAATATCGGCGCCTAAACCGTATTGCACCCCCACGTAATGGTTTTTATAATAATCAGGATCGAAGAGGGTTTCATTATCTATTTCCGATTTGGTAATAAAACTAAATACAGGCCCAGCAATGACGTGTACATCAACAACTTTACCTTTTATCACCTTAAATCCCAACAACATAGGCACATCCACATTATTATAATTGAAAGCTGTGGCTGTTTTAATAGGGTTAGAAGGGTTAGAACTAATATCCCCTCCCTTTGCGCTAAAATAAATTTCAGGCTGTAAATAAAGCCTGCTCCAACCTATTCGTCCAAAAGCACCAATATGGGCTTTCACAATCGATTCTGAATTGTAGTCGCTTTTATTAAGACTAAGTTTCGAGTTATTAATACCCGCTTTAATCCCCAAATCGAAAGTTGGTTGGGCAAAAATTGTAGTGCCGAATAATAAAATCAGTGAGATAAATAAGATACGCTTCATAGCTTTCATTTTTATTTTTAACGGTTAAATGTCAATTCAAGTATTCAATGTTACAACAAAAAATTAAACTAAACAGTGTTAACTCTAAATAATATTGACAAATTATTGTTACACTATTTACTCGTAATTCAGAACGGATTGGAACAGGTTTCGCAGCCCATTGCAATTCAATAAAACCACACGCATAAGGCACGATAATTGTATTGATGGTTAAAAACAATTAGCCATGCAAAAACGATATACTTTCATCATTTTACTTATTGTAATCTTCCAATCGTGCGCGACACCAAAATATTTTCACGACCAGTCGAGTTACGAACGACAGAAAGAGTTACGAAACTGCCGGACCGGAAATGTTTTTTGCGATATAGGTTCAGCAATCACCTCAGTATTTGCTGCTGCCCTGCTCGATACCGATGTAGGGTTTTATCCATCGGAACAACGATTTAAAAAAATGAACCTGGTAAACCAGTCAAACGATACAATGTACGTAAATATGCTCACCGATGTGTACTGGGATGAAAATGACTACTGCGATTTTATGGATATGCGCATTCCTCCAGGATTAAAATGTAAGGTTTTGGTGCCTGTAGAAGCCAATTATAATTTGTATTTTAGCAACACTCCGGAAAGTGATGATGACGAAATGCTCGAAATTTACACGAGCAGTATTAACAAAATTGCACTTTATCCGGGATTAACAGCTGTAAATGATTCTACATACCTAAATCAATAACAAATGGAAAGAAGATCGTTTCTAAAAAAATCGGCCATAGCAGCCGGAGCCACACTAACTGCCACAGGCTTAAATGCTAATCCTGTTGACGGTTCTGAAAAAGATTTTTACGAATTGAAAGTTTACCAGCTTCGTGGCGGCGGGGGCCGAAACCAGTTAAAACAGTTTTATACCGAAGCGGTAATTCCGTTTCTGAATGCCAGGGGGGCCAAAGTGGGTGCTTTTAACGAGTACAGCCAGGAAGACCCGCCACGTGTTTACATTCTTCATGCCCACAAAAGCCCGGGCGATTATTACGATGCAGTGCAGGAAATGAAAACCAGCAAGACGTTTCTGGAAGCTGCAAAAACGTATATCGATACTCCGGCCGACAAGCCTGTTTTCGAACGTTACGAAACTTTTCTGGCAGAAGCATTCGATGGTATTCCAAGAATAAAAACACCGGAAAAAGACCGTGGATTATTCGAACTCAGAACCTATGAAAGTTATAACGAAGATGCCGGACACCGGAAAGTAAAAATGTTTAATGTTGAAGAGCTTCCTCTCTTCGAAAAAGTAGGCCTTCATCCTGTTTTCTTCGGGCAGCTTTTTGCAGGGCAGTACATGCCTGCACTAACTTACATGCTCTGGTTTAAAGACATGGAGCAGCGCAATGCCAACTGGGATAAGTTCCGCACGAGCGACGAATGGAATACCATGAAAGTAAAACAGGAGTATGCCAATACGGTAAGTAAGGTCAGGAAGAAGTTTTTAACACCAATGGATTTTAGCCAGATTTAACAATATAAAAAAAAGGAGCCGCTAACGGCTCCTTTTTTTACAACGTTTTCCCATTATTTTCAAATAACTTCTTAACATAATACCATAAGTCATTGTTTTTCAGCCAATTATTTCGTAACTTTTATATTTGACACCAAAATCAACAGTTATGAAAATTAGAAAGCTTGTTGACGATCCGACCCTGAAGCACCGCATAAAACGAAGAACGAAAATTCCTTGGCGACATTGCTGGGGAAAACCTTGAACCTTACAACGAAATAATTAAAGTGGCGGCTGGTGACCTTCACTTTTGGACTATGGCTGATGTTATGAAAGAACAACAGCTGGGACACATGGTTTTTTAAACCTTCTTATTAACCAAAATAACAACTTCTGCAATTCGTCCCGAGAAATCGGGACGGATTTTAGCAACCGTAAACAAATTTTTTAACCATAAAAATTATAATCATGAAAAACTATCTTTCTATTCTAATTGCAATTTTGTTGTTGGCTGGAATTGCATTCCCGCAAAAAGCGGAAGCCAACAAAAAAGAAACAGCAGAAAAAGAAGTAAATGTCATTCTCGACAATCTGCATGCCTTTTTAAAAGCCAAAAACATCGATGCTTACTCTGCCTTACTTTCTGACAATGGCCTTTATTGCGGTACCGATTCAAAAGAGTTTTGGGATAAAACTTCGCTGATTAATCTTCAAAAG
>JBDLJS010000156.1:0-5583 GCA_039714235.1 Bacteroidota bacterium
TTGGTAATGTCAACCACATTGTTAATTGGCGACAGACCGATAGCTTTTAAACGGTTTTGCAGCCATTCGGGCGACTCTTTTACCTCTACGCCTGAGATGGTTACGCCGGTATATCTTGGGCACGCTTCCGGGTTCGCAACTTCCACCGGAATTTCCAGGTCGTGGTTATCCACTTTGAAACCTTCAACCGACGGGCGTTTGTATTCAATATTCTGATTTTGTTTTAGAAATGCCGCCAAATCGCGGGCGGCACCAATGTGCGATGCCCCGTCGATGCGGTTGGGCGTAAGGTCGATTTCAATTACCCAATCCGACTCAACTTTAAAAAAGTCTTTTGCCTGTGTGCCGGTTTTGGCATTTCCGTCTAAAACCATAATTCCGTCATGAGCGGTTCCCATCCCAATTTCATCTTCGGCACAAATCATCCCTTGCGAAACTTCGCCCCTGATTTTCGATTTCTTGATGGTAAACTCGTCATCTCCCATGTACAAAGTAGTGCCAATGGTTGCCACAACCACTTTTTGTCCGGCAGCAACATTTGGCGCGCCACAAACAATGGGCAGCGGTTCGCCTGTACCCACATCAACAGTTGTTTTGCTCAGGTGGTCGGAATTAGGGTGTTTTTCGCAGGTAACCACTTTACCAATTATCAGTCCGCTCAACCCGCCTTTTACGGTTTCAACTTCTTCTAAACCGCCAACTTCCAATCCGGTTTGTGTAAGTATTTCGCAAATCTCTTCGGGCGACTTGTCCAAATCAATATAATCTTTTAACCAGGAGTATGATATCTTCATTTTATACTAATGTTTCTGTCGTTTTTTTAATCGCACAAAAGTAAGGATTTTTATGAAGTTGTTTAAAGTAAAATTGAAAAACTGCGAGCAACATCTTGATTTCATTGGACTTCAGTTAATTTTTCTTCCATAGCTTTGGCTATGCAAGAAAAATGGAGCTTCGCCACTAAAACCAATATGTCCCTCTCGAAATTTCCCCTTTACTTTAAACAACTTCTATTTCAAAATTTCTATGTGGAAATGATGAATCTTTTATATGGGGTAGGGTGTGTGTAGAATGATATAAATCAGAGGTTGCTTCACTTCGTTCGCAATGACGAGGGTTATTATGGACGCAGCAGGGGCAGAAATGGCGTCATTGCGAAATAGATTAAGGGACGAAGGCTATTGAAGCAATCTCACTGGCATTGCCTCTTGCATAAGAAAGTTCTACTGCTTTTTTCTTGAACTCCTTGTCGTACTTTTTTCTCATCTGATTCATAATTGTAAGTTAGTAAAAATAGTACTTAACTTACCGTACAGTCAAATGTAGCACTTCCACGCAATAGCGTATTATAATTTTAAGAGTGTTATTAAAGTAAATAAGTTATAACATTGAAGGAATTATTATCGTATTCAAATTCAAGAGTGTTTGAAATATATACATACTTTTTTAACTAAATTAACAGTTGTTTTACAGGAATACGCTCAAAGTTAACATATAACCATAAATAGCTGTAATGAAAAATAATAGAATACAAATAAAATGTTCGTGTTACGGGACAGATAGTTCACCCTAAATAATGGATTTGACAATTTTTTGTATAAGAAACAAAAACTTAATAGAGAACTAGAAAACATATCAATATAATAATCATAAAGAATAGGAAACAGATGAAAAAACAATTATATTTTATATTGATTTCACTATTAACCGCATCATTATTAAGCTCTTGCGGCAAAGGTGAGAATAACCAATTTTCAGAAGATAGTGGAACATTTACTGATAATAGAGATAATAATACTTATAAATGGGTGAAAATAGGTACTCAAATATGGATGGCAGAAAACTTAAAAGCCACTAAATATGCTGATGGCACTTCAATACTACATATTACCGACAACGCAGCCTGGTCAAACCTTGGCGATAACAATGCCGACAAAGCTTATTGTTTTTATAATAATAACGAAAGCCTTGGGTATGGTGTTTTATACACTTATGCCGCAGCAGTAAATGGTACACCTTATGATGGTACAAACCATGTACAGGGCGTTTGCCCCGATGGTTGGCATGTGCCAAGTGATGTCGAGTTGACAGAGTTAACTGATTACTTGGGAGGTAGAAGTGTTGCTGGTGGTAAATTAAAAGAAACAGGCATTACACATTGGAATAGCCCAAACGAAGGAGCTACCAACGAAAGTGGTTTTACAGCGTTGCCGGGTGGCTTCCGCGAACAGCGCAGCAGTGGCTTGTTCTTCGACGAGGGCAACGGCGGCTACTGGTGGTCAGGTACAGAGAACCATAGCACTCTCGGCTGGTATTGGATACTGCTCTACAGAGACGCCGAAGTGTACTGGGACGGCGGCAGTAAGTCGGCCGGGTTCTGTGTGCGTTGCCTTAAGGACAATTGATTTATTTGACTATTTGCCCATGTGAAATGTGTAGCATATTTCGCATGGGTTGGTTATTTGCCCGCGTAGCGGGGTTTTGAGTAGCTTTGTAATGATAAAATAAAAGAAATGAATAATTGTTTGATATATAATCTTTTGATACACCCCGGCTGGTGCGGATTTGCAATCCGTACCCAACGAAAGTTGGTATTTATTAGCAAACCAATATCGGTGCACAAATATACAGGTTTGTAAACAAAAAACAAAGGCACAAATTTCAAATTTGCGCCAGCGAGGTAATTTCAGATATAATTTTTGGGTTTAAAAGAAAAGGGCAGTTCAACAACTTCATTTAATATTTTGAACCAAAGAGTCTTGTGTTGATGATATTTTTTTCATTATCTGACTCAAAGTTGAAATGAACTTTGATCTTCTGTCCATAGTCATTTGCAGGCGTAAAGAAGTCATCTCTGACATTTCATTCATGTTGTTTAGTTTGCTCTCCAGTTCATCCTGATCCGATATTATTTGGGCTACTTCTGACAGTACATGAAATTCCAGTAAATTTGATTGTTCTTCCGACAGGTTCTTAAAATTGCGACGCAACTTAGTTTTTACAAAAGAATCATAGTCAACCGAATTGGTTTCTGATACCATTTTATTGAAAAGCTCCTGAGTAATTTTATCAAGTTGTTTTTTTACATCAGGTGTTAATAAACCATCGATTTTGTGCGATCGTATAAATGCATTTTGCTCCAACCGGACGTTATGATCAACTTTTTTAGTTACCCTGATCTGGTTAACCTTGTTTGTTTTGTTTTGCGCCTGTCCATAAAATCCAATAAACAAACATGCGATAATAAAAATTATTTTTTTCATAATGTACTACAATTTATAAAAGATTTAAAATGGCTTGAAATCATCTTATCCGTATAAAATTACAAATAAAAGATAACTAAGGATATAATTTGAAATTTTTGATTGATGCCCTTGCTCACCCAACGAAAGTTGGCATTTGTTAGCAAACCAATATTGGTGCGCAATTATACACGTTTGTTAAACAAAAAAACAAAGGCACAAATTAAAGATTTGCGCCTGCGTAGGATTTATTCATTTTAGCTGGTATATAAACTCACCTCATCAGTACAACTTTTCGCGAAACCAGCTTTTCGTTTGCACCAAGCTGTATAAAATATATACCCTCAGGCAGATTGTCAGGAGCCCACACAACCTTGTTAAAACCTTTCTCTTGCTTTATGTCCAAAACATCAATCTGCTTACCAAACAAGTTATAAAATGTAATTCTTACCTGTTCAGGTTGCTCCAGTTCGTACCCAATGGTAACTGATGAACTAAAAGGATTTGGATAAATGTTAAGGTTGGGAGAATTCAGCTTATACTCCTTAATGCTTGTTAAAGGGTTTGCTTCATTGAATAACAGGTTAATTTCTGTTGAGTCCAGAGCCCTGTTATATATTCTTATATCGTCGAGTGCCCCTTTATATATCGTGCTTTTTTCCCAATTAGGGGAACCTGCTATTCCCAGGGGAGCTGAACCATGATTTAGTGGAGAGATTGCACCATATTCATTAGAACTTTCTTTATGCCCATCTACCCATATTTCCCATACTCCTTCAGATTTTGCCAACCCGACCACATGATGCCATTCTCCGATATTTACAGCTGTTTCAGACCAGCCAGATCTCATATAACCTTTAGCAGTATTGTCTCTGCCGTCGAATGTAACCGAATCTCCAATAATGGCAAGATGATAGCCAAGCGGAGGTTCCACTCCATAATATTTATTGACTATGAATTTTACTTCTTCGATAGTATCGGTAGTCATTAGCCATAAACTTACCGTGACCTCTGTTGTAATATTTCTTGAATTAATCCCGCCATCTAAAACCGCACCCTGAAAATTAATGGCATAATCCGGATTTCCAAATCTGTCATTTGTTAAATAGTAGGTGCTGTCGCCAATTGTGCTAAGTACACAATCCTGGTATCCGCTTAAATCGGAAAAGCTTCCGTTTTTAAAGGTAAAATGTCCAACAAGTCCTTCGGTTACTTGTCCGTTGGTAAGAATGCTAAATGCAAAAAGGTGGAAAATGAGTAAAATCAATTTCATGGCATTGTAATTTTTAGTTAATTAAAAGATACAAATTACAAAAAAATAGCCAGAATATCAATGTTTTATAATACCATATGCCCCATCTCATAATCCCTGCGGGTGTGCGATAGTATTGCCTCCTCTTAAGCAAAAGTTTATAGTTGTGAAAACAGAATATTTTAATCCCCGAAAACCTGAACAAGAGTCATTTTCGGTAATTATTTATTTACCTATATTGTGCAGCAAATTTTAAGAAATAAAAAGTAATTAAGAGATGAAAAAACTGCTATTTATTGTTTTGGTTACAGGGCTTGCGCTAAGCTCGTGCCAGAATCAGAAAAAAGAAACTGCTGAAAACATGGAAAATCCGTTTTTTAAAGAGTGGACAACTCCTTTTGAGGTTCCGCCATTCGACGAAATTAAAGTTGAGCACTATGTGCCTGCCGTAAAAGAAGGAATAAAACAACAACAGGCCGAAATTGATGCTATTGTGGCAAACTCTGAAGAGCCAACTTTTGAGAATACCATTCTTGCATTAGACAAATCGGGGGTATTACTTAAAAAAGCAGGTGGTGTTTTTGGCCCGCTGAATAGTGCCGATACAAACGAAGAGATGCAGGCTGTTGCACGTGAATTGTCGCCACTGAGAACGGCGCACTACAACAATATAGCGATGAATGCCGGCTTGTTTAAAAGAATTAAAGCGGTTTACGATAAAAGAGATGAGTTGAATTTCGACCAGGAGCAAATGCGCGTGGTAGAGAAACTTTACGAAGATTTTGAGCGTGGTGGTGCCAACCTTTCGGCAGAAGACCAGGAGAAGCTTAAAGCAATTAATATTGAACTCTCGGGTTTGTATTTGCAATTTGGCGAGAACCTGCTGGCTGAAACCAACAAAAATTTCAAACTGGTAATTGATAATGAAGAAGATTTGGCAGGATTGCCGGATGATGTTATTGCCAGGGCTGCAACTGCGGCAGAAAAAGCAGGCGAGACAGGTAAATGGGTTTTCACGCTGGCAAAACCAAGCTGGATTCCTTTCCTTACTTTCTCTGAAAAGCGCGAATTACGCGAAAAACTGTACAG
>JBDLJS010000157.1:0-5540 GCA_039714235.1 Bacteroidota bacterium
GATGAACAGTTCAGAAAATCTAAAATTCGACCTGATAAATCCAACCTCACCACTCTGGAGGGTAAAAGCAAATCAGCGTCCCAGAAATTCAAGTGTATTCCGGTTTTCCATGCTTCCCAGTTTGTACGTGGCTGCCTCAATGCCACCGAATGTCGAACCCAGAATTATTGACGAAGATGTAGAACCAGTTGATTTTAATACCGACGCCGATTTAATAGGATTATCGTTTATGACCTACAACGCTCCGCGGGCATACGAAATTGCCGACCGGTTCAGGGCTCTGGGCAAACCGGTAATTTTTGGCGGATATCACCCAACCTTTATGCCCGATGAGGCCATTCAGCATGCCGATTCAATCTGCCTGGGCGAATCGGAAATTAACATCCCCATAATGATTGACGATTTCATGAACGGGGGACTTCAGCAGTTTTACAAAAGCGAACTGGTCGATTTGGAAAAATTGCCCACACTCAACCGCAACCTGTTACGCCACAATGCTTATGTAACCACCAATGCCATGCAGGCAACACGGGGATGTGTTTATAAATGCGAGTTTTGTTCGGTGGCTGCGTTTAACCGTTATAAAATAAGGACACGCCCAATCGGGCAGGTGATTGAAGAGCTAAAAGGATTGGGGCGGCATGTGCTGTTTATGGATGACAATATTGGTTTAAACCGCGAATATGCAAGAGAGTTGTTCACAGCAATGATTCCGCTAAAGAAAAGATGGTTTAGCCAGTGCGGAATTAAAATTGCCGAAGATGAAGAGATGCTTCGGCTTGCTTACGAAAGTGGCTGCCGGGGGTTGTTTATAGGTTTTGAGTCTCTTTCGCAGGATAGCCTCATTGCCTGGAAAAAACATTGCAACAGGCGCACCGATTACCTCAGTGCAGCAAAAGCCATTCATAAGGCAGGTATCGGAATTTTTGCCGGTTTTGTGTTTGGCGGCGATAACGATTCACCAGATGTATTTGCAACTACGCTTGATTTTTTAATGGAGGCAAATATCGAGGTGCTTCAGTCAACCCGGCTGACTCCGTTTCCAGGAACACCGCTTTTCGATAAAATGGATAAAGAGGGAAGAATTGTAACCAAAGACTGGAGTCATTACGACTTTTTTCATGTGGTGCACAAACCAATGAAAATGGACGCTCAAACACTGCATCATGGATTGGCCTGGCTGCAACACCGGTTTTATGGTTATAAAAGTATAATGCAACGTGTACGAAAAGCTTATAGTTATTTAGATGCAGGTTCGGTTACAAAGGTTATGCTCCCTCTTAATCTGGGCTACCGGATTAAACTGTCGGCATATGGAGCATTTAACATGGCTAAAAAGTTCAAACAGTCTGCTAACTGGCAACACGTTTGAAGATGTGAGAATTGTAAATTAGCTCTTTCTCGGCGGTAAAATATGTTTGTCGTACTTATTGCTAATTAACAACAGCAAAATTCCAAACAAAACAGCAATAATAATCAGTAATGGATTAAGGAAACCTTCGGTGCCAAACGAAAGCCTGATTAAAATGGTGGAAATTATAAAGCCGGAATTACGAATTACAATATTAAATTTATCAGTATAAAAAAGCGACAGCAGCAGCAACAGAACATCGGTGAGAATTAAAATGGTAAAGAAAATGCTGAAAAAGATTTTGTTTACATCTTTCATCGATTCGAATACCTGCGACAGCGAATTAAACTTCCATACCCAGTGAAACAGGCTGTAAATAGCAAGGCCTAACAACACCGGTACAAGCATTAAAGCTATCATTTTCTTTTTCCTGATATAATTCTCGGTCTCAAATTCCGGATTGGTTTTTATTTTTCTTCCTTCATCGCGTATCCGGTAAAAAATGTAAATCAGAAAGAACAATACAAGCGTTGCCACCAAATCGTAACTAAACTGGAGGTCGTTTTTTTGCTGAAACCAGTCGGAAGTAATTTCAAGGTTGGCTAAATCTTTAAACAACCGCCGTATTATAATCAGCGTTATTATTTCGTATTGTTTCCCCACATAGCTAGTTATCGATTTTGGCAGATAGTAAACCAGCAGGTAAACTTCGTAAATAAGAATAAACAAGAAAGGTGTGTAAATAGCTCCAATAGGATCATTTAACAGGTTCGATTCGGGATATGTTTTTATCACATCAACTTTAACAAGGAAAATAATGAGCAGGTGTACCAGAAAACTGAAGATGGCAAACAGTACAATTAATCTTTCGCTTTTCTT
Source organism: Bacteroidota bacterium (assembly GCA_039714235.1). Classification (GTDB taxonomy): domain Bacteria; phylum Bacteroidota; class Bacteroidia; order Bacteroidales; family Prolixibacteraceae; genus Draconibacterium. The sequence goes on from JBDLJS010000157.1 coordinate 2,231, forward strand.
TTTTGTTTCTTTTGAAAGTAATTTAGAACAAAGGAATGAGAAGATTTGCTCGCCTGTATTCTTTTTCGGCATTACGGCTATATTTAGTTTTAATTTAATTGATTGTATAACAATGTATTGGCAGAGTTGTTCGCGTTTTGGCAGATATTTATAAGCAAGTCATTTTTATTTTTGAAGGTTTAAGGGATTGTTTATCTTCGGGGCAAAATAATTTAATGCATATTAATAATTAAGAAACTATGAAAAAGATTTTAATACTTATTGCCGCAGTTGCTTTGTTTTCGTGTAATCAGCAAAAAGGTTACAAAATAGAAGTTAATCTTGAAGGGGCTGAAGGGCAGATTATTCTTGAAGAACGTGCAGAAGCTGAATTAGTAACAGTTGATTCAGTCTCTGTTGTAGAAGGTGTTGCTGTTTTGGAAGGTGAAGTAGATTATCCCGGTGTTTACTTTTTATCGGTAGCCGGACAACGGGCAAAGGCAATGATTTTTGTTGAAAATGCCAAAATGAGCGTTACCGGGAAAGCTGATTCAATTTATTTTGCTGAGGTTACGGGTTCGGTAACACACGACGAATATAATGCGGTTAATAAGGAAATTAGGAAAATTAGTGATGAATATATGGCAATTTACCAGGAATCCAGGGCTGCATCAGCAGCCGGCGATGAGGCAAAAGCTGAAGAACTGATGAAAAAGGTAGATGAATTGTACGAAAGTACAAATACTCTTCAGGAAGATTTTGTTAAAGATAATCCGGCATCGTATGCAACTCCTTATTTCCTGAGTCGTGTTCAGTATGGGAAAGAAGCTGACGAACTGGACTCACTGGTAAGCAGGTTGGATCCAAAACTTGACTCAGTTCAAACAATTATCGATTTAAAAGACAAGATTGAAAAACTCAGGAAAGTTGCTATTGGTCAGATTGCACCAGATTTTACTCAAAACGATCCGGATGGAAATCCTGTAAAGTTTTCAGATATCTATTCGAAAAATGAGTTGACTTTGTTGGATTTCTGGGCTGCGTGGTGTGGACCATGCCGCAGAGAAAATCCAAACGTTGTGGCCGTTTACAACGATTATAAAGACAAGGGATTTACCGTATTTGGTGTTTCACTCGACCGCGAAAAAGAGGCCTGGTTAAAAGCAATCGAAGATGATGGATTAACATGGGCACATGTTTCTGATTTGTCGTACTGGTCGAATGCTGCAGCAAAAACGTATGCAGTAAGTGGTATCCCTCACAGTATTTTAATTGATAAAAACGGGAAAATTCTCGCTAAAAACAAACGTGGTGATGAACTCCGTGAGGCTGTAGATGAGTTTTTGAATAAGTAATTATTATTCGAACGATATACGAAGAGGGTGTATCAAAAGTAGGGAATTTAATATTCTACGTCACCCTGAATTTATTTCAGGATCTGTATTGAATAGGTTAAGATTCTGAATCAAGTTCAGAATGACGCAATCAGCTACTTTTAACACACCCTCTTTTTATTTTTTAAAAGTATTATTGCCACCGCAATGCAAAACCATTTTGGTGAAATAGCAGCTGTACTTACTGCAGTCTTTTGGACAGTTACCTCTCTTGCTTTCGAATCGGCAGGGAAAAAGGTTGGTTCGTTAGCCGTAAATCTAATCCGACTGGTTATTGCTGTATTTCTGATTGGTTTTTACAGTTGGGTCACCCGTGGTTATTTCTTTCCAACCGATGCCACCTTATTTCAATGGAAATGGCTGGCTCTTTCAGGTTTAATAGGTTTTGTAATTGGTGATTTGTTACTATTTCAGGCGTTTGTTGTTGTGGGGGCCAGAATTTCGATGCTGATGATGGCCCTGACGCCACCATTTGCCGCATTTATTGGCTGGTTAATGCTGGGAGAAGTATTAACCCCAATGAACTGGCTGGGAATGGCAATTACAATGATCGGGATTGTAATTGTAATTCTGAAACGGGAGAAATCTGAAGAGAATGGCGAGATGATTAAAAAGATTAAGTCGAATTATCCGGTGCAGGGTATTTTACTTGCACTGGGCGGTGCGTTGGGACAAGCTGCAGGGCTTGTAATCAGCAAAAAGGGGATGGGCGATTACGATGCTTTCTCTGCTTCACAAATCAGGGTCCTCACCGGTGTCGTTGGTTTCTCGTTACTGTTCTTTTTTATGAAACGCTGGCACAAAATTGGCGCGGCATTAAAAAATGGCCCGGCCATGAAACGTATCTCACTCGGAGCATTTTTCGGGCCGTTTCTGGGTGTGTCGTTTTCGTTGCTGGCAGTGCAACACACTCAAACCGGAATTGCGGCAACGCTAATGGCTATTGTTCCCGTACTTATAATTCCTCCTTCAATTATCCTGTTCAAAGAGAAAGTAAACTGGAAAGAGATTTTGGGAGCAGTTATCACCGTAGGGGGAGTGGCTCTTTTTTTCCTTTAGTTTATTACAACATCAATCTCAAGCCACTTTTCAAGAATATCTTCAACCTCTTTTTGCTGACTCTCGGGCAGGTTGTTAATCCTTGTTGAATGACTCCCCTTCGGTTTAAGAATCTTCAGGAAATTATCTTTGTCGGGTACCTCAAAACCTGAGGCCGACCATGGATCCCATTCACCGTAAATAAAAAGAATCTCAGCATCGGTTTTGCGAATGAATCTCTTTACTCGTTTTGGAGTTTTTTTATTGTATTTAATTACCATCTCTTCAGGAAGGAAAATCTTTTCCAGGTAATCTTCTGCAGATTCAATTAAAATGTATTTTTTAAACGGTTCGGTATCGTATCCGTAATACCCCAACTCGCGGGCAGCCTGTACAAAAAACGATTTTATACCTTCCATCCCTTCAATAGCAAAATAGGATGGGCCAGAAGCCTCCATCAGGTGTTCAAATAGTTTGTCAATATCTTCATCTGCCGAAGGAACCTGATCGGTCAATCGTCCCCATTGCCAGAGTGCAAACGGGTATTCCAGCACACAATAATCCAGCACTTCATCCAGAGAAATGCGGTAGGTGTATCCATTTTGTTTTGAATACTCTTCAAGTTTTGGAAGAACGATATCCCTGTTTTTCAGAATCTGGATTTGAAATGCCTCAATCTTTTTACGTTGCTCTGCGGTTCCCGGAACAGTGTTCAGAAACGGCTCGTGCCTGCCATCTTCAACCCCAAAATTAAGCGGGCAAACATAAGCTACCGATGCATCTACATCATCAGGGTACAGCCACCGGTGATAGACAACCGTTTGTCCTCCTTTACTAATGCCGGTACTGATCCACTTTCCTGAATAATAATCGTTAAGCATTTCAACTACCACATGATG
>JBDLJS010000158.1:0-5328 GCA_039714235.1 Bacteroidota bacterium
TGGAGAATGCCGGCTTGAAGGTGAAAATAAAAGGAGTTGGTAAAGTTAAAAAACAATCGTTAAAACCCGGAAGCAGTTATCGTACCGGGCAAACGGTTTATCTCTCATTAAGTTAATATGAAACTGGAGAAGTTAATAGAAAATATTGAAATTATTGAGATAATTGGTTCCGTTGAAAAAGAGATAAAAGGAATACAATTTGATTCGAGGCAGGTGACCGACGGAGACGCTTTTGTGGCCCAGCGCGGTAGTCATGTTGATGGACATAAATTCATCGGAAAAGCAATTCAGAATGGAGCTTCAGTAATTTTTTGTGAAGAAATTCCGGAGGATGTTTCAGGTGGCTCAACTTTTATAAAAGTGGACGATTCCAATTATGTTTTAGGCGAACTAGCTGCTGCGTTTTTCGATTTTCCCTCAGGAAAAATGAAAGTGGTTGGCATTACCGGAACGAATGGAAAAACCAGCATTGCAACACTTTTGCACCGGTTGTTTATTCAACAGGGTTACAGCACGGGCTTAATTTCAACCATCTCATATAAAATAAACGACAGAGAGGAAACTGCTTCGCATACTACCCCCGATGCCCTGAAGATTCAGGAGTTATTGGCAGAAATGGCCGATGAAGGCTGCGAGTTCTGTTTTATGGAGGTGAGTTCGCATGCTGCTCATCAACAGCGCATTGCAGGCATTGAATTTGCCGGGGGAGTTTTTACGAACATTACGCACGATCACCTCGATTATCATCAAACTTTTGCAGAATACATTAAAGCCAAAAAAATATTCTTCGATGGCTTGTCGGAAAGCGCATTTGCAATCACCAATATCGACGATAAAAATGGTTTGGTAATGTTACAAAATACCAAAGCCAGAAAGGTGACTTACTCTAACCGCGCTATGGCCGATCACCATTGTAAAGTTATTGAAAGCCACTTCGATGGCATGTTGCTTAACCTCAACGGGCAGGAAATATGGACCCGTTTTGTGGGAATGTTTAACGCTGCCAATCTGCTGGCTGTTTATGCGACTGCCATTGAGCTGGAACAAAACAGAGACGAGGTTTTGGCAATAATAAGCAACCTTACACCGGTGCAGGGCAGGTTCGAAACAATCAGAAGCCTTGACGGAAAATATGCCATTGTTGATTATGCCCATACGCCCGATGCCCTGAAAAATGTGCTTAGTGCAATTTCAGAAATAAGAACAAGAAATGAGCAGGTTATAACTGTTGTGGGTGCCGGTGGTGACCGCGATAAAACCAAACGCCCCGAAATGGCAAAAGAGGCTTTGCTAGCTAGCGATAAGGTTATCCTTACTTCAGATAACCCACGTTCAGAAAATCCTGCTGAAATAATAAAAGATATGGAAACCGGAGTGGAACCGCAATACAAAAGTAAAGTGGTTTCCATTGAGAATCGCAGGGAAGCCATAAAAACGGCAACCCTGATTGCACAACCCGGAGACATAATACTGATTGCCGGGAAAGGACACGAAACCTATCAGGATATAATGGGTGTTAAGCACCACTTCGACGATAGAGAAGAGGTTAGAAAATGTTTTGGACTTGAAGAATAAAAACTGAACTATGTTTTACTGGTTATACGAATTATTGGCAGAATACGACATTCCGGGAATAGGAATGATTCCTGGCATCTCATTCCGGGCGGGTGCTGCAATTATTCTTTCGCTTTTTATTACCACCGTGTTTGGTAAAAAAATGATCCGCATTTTGCAGCGCAAGCAAATTGGCGAAGAGGTTCGCGATTTGGGCCTGGAAGGACAGATGCAGAAAAAAGGAACGCCAACCATGGGTGGGATAATCATCCTGACGGCAATTCTGCTTCCTACACTTCTGTTTGCCCGGCTCGACAATATTTACATCCTGCTGATGATTATAACCACAGCTTTCCTTGGGCTGGTAGGTTTTATCGACGACTACATTAAAGTATTCTTGAAAAACAAAAAGGGATTAGCCGGTAAATTTAAAATTTTGGGGCAGGTTAGCCTGGGGCTGTTTGTTGCGGCTACACTTTTTATTAGCGACGATGTAAAAGTACGCGAGCATGTTAAAGATGAAAACGGGAAAAACCTGACCATTACCAAAACAGATCCGGCAACAGGCGACGAAATAGTTGACTTTGTTACCCAGGATGTTAAATCGACAAAAACAACCATACCATTTATAAAAGCAAACGAGTTCGATTACGAATGGCTGGTTGCTTTTGCAGGCAGTGCCTCAAAATGGCTAAAATGGGTGGTGTACGCCGTGGCAATTATACTGATTATCACAGCAGTTTCAAATGCCGCCAATTTAACCGACGGAATTGACGGGCTTGCCACAGGAACTTCGGCCATCAGCGGTGCTACGCTGGGTATTCTGGCATACGTTAGTGGAAACATTATTTATGCCGATTACCTGAATATAATGTACATCCCAAACATTGGTGAATTGTCAGTTTTTATTGCTGCATTTATTGGTGCTACCGTTGGGTTTTTATGGTACAACTCGTATCCGGCACAGGTATTTATGGGCGATACAGGAAGCCTGGCGCTGGGAGGTATCCTGGCCGTATTTTCAGTTATTATCCGGAAAGAAATTTTGATACCGTTGCTGTGTGGGATTTTCCTCGTCGAGAATCTTTCGGTCATGATCCAGGTATCGTGGTTTAAATATACCAAACGCAAATATGGCGAGGGCAGGAGAGTATTTTTAATGAGCCCTATTCATCATCATTTTCAGAAGAAAGGATTTCCCGAACCCAAAATTGTAACGCGGTTCTGGATTGTGGGGATAATACTGGCAGTATTTACAATGGTAACATTAAAAATCAGATAGGTTGAAGGGATTGGCAGCCATATTAGGAGCAGGAGAAAGCGGAGTGGGAGCGGCCATTTTGGCGCAAAAAAAAGGTTACCGTGTTTTCGTTTCCGACCTGGGAAAAATTAAAGAAAAATATAAAAGCGTTCTTTCAGATTATAAAATTGATTTTGAAGAAGGGAAGCATTCTGAAGAGAAAATTTTAAGTGCCGAACTGGTGGTTAAAAGTCCGGGAATTCCTGATACGGCTCCGTTGGTAATTCGGTTAAAAGAAAAAGGCACACCTGTTATTTCTGAAATTGAATTTGGGGGACGGTTTACTTCAGCAAAAATCATTTGCATTACCGGCAGCAATGGTAAAACAACCACTGCTTTATTAACCCATCATATTTTAAAAAATGCAGGGTTAAATGCAGGGCTGGCCGGAAATGTGGGAAATAGTTTTGCGTGGCAGGTTGCCGAGAAAGATTACGATGTGTATGTAATTGAGCTCAGTAGTTTTCAACTCGACGGAATGTACGACTTTAGAGCCGACGTAGCTGTTCTGCTGAACATTACACCCGACCATCTCGACCGCTACGGTTACGATATGCAAAACTACATCAACTCAAAATTCAGGATTCTTCAAAATCAGATTGAAAAGGACTACTTCATTTACTGCGCTGATGATGAGGTTATTAATAACGAATTAAGTAAGAGAGTGATAAAACCTGTTCAGATTCCTTTTGGATTGGGAGAGGCAGCCGAGCCGGGAGCAGGAATACAAGAGAATCGGTTAATAATAAATTTTAAACAAAAACAATTCAGCATGTCTATTCTGGATTTATCATTACAGGGAAAACACAACACCTATAACTCGATGGCTGCAGGTATTGCAAGCATGGTGTTTAAAATTCGAGACGAACAATTGAGAGAGAGTCTGTCAAACTTTACCGGGGTGGAGCACCGGTTAGAGGGTTTCCTGAAAGTACACGGTATTGAGTTTGTTAATGATTCGAAAGCAACTAACGTAAATTCGTCGTGGTATGCTTTGGAAAGTATCAACAAACCCATTGTATGGATTGCAGGTGGAGTCGATAAAGGAAACGATTACTCTATGTTAAAAGGGCTGGTTTCCGAAAAGGTAAAAGCAATTGTTTGTCTTGGTAAAAATGTCTCTAAAATACATGAGGCATTCGAAACTGAGGTTAAAAATATTGTAGATGCTTCGAGCATGGAAGAGGCAGTTAAAGCAGCCTACTATCTTGCACGAAACGGTGATACAGTTTTATTGTCGCCGGCCTGTGCCAGTTTCGATTTATTTGAAAATTACGAAGACAGGGGAACCCAGTTTAAAAAAGAAGTAAGGAATTTGTAATGGAACTTTCCGTCAGGAAAATATTTAAAGGCGACCGGGTAATCTGGATGGTGCTGATGTTGTTGTCGCTGCTTTCGTTGTTAATTGTGTACAGCGCTACGGGGGCATTGGCGTATCGCGAAGCTGCCGGAAAAACCTGGTTTTACCTGATAAAACAAGTGGTATTTTTGAGCCTCGGTTTTGGTGTAATGATTGGTATGGTACATGTTCTCCCCATTAAAATTTATTCGATGGTAGCCAACTGGGCACTTTACCTTAGTATTGCCCTGCTTGGTTTGGCGGTTGCAATGAAATTTGCAGGAATGATACACGGAAGCGGACGAACACTACCTTTGGGACCGCTTTCATTTCAGCCGGCTGAACTGGCAAAAATTTCCCTGATAATGTATGCGGCCAAAATATTGGGTAAAAAACAAAAAACAAAACAAGATTTATTTGTAGCATTTAAGAAAATAATTATTCCTGCCGGCATTATTTGTTTTCTTATTTCGATTTCCGATTTCTCAACCTCGGCACTGCTTTTTGCAACCATAATGACCATGATGTTTGTCGGTCGTATCCCAATTAAATATATGTTGATTGTAGTTACAGCCGGAATTGCTTTTGTCGCACTTATGTATCTGGCTGCCGACCAGTTCCCGAGTGCCCCTGCCCGTATTCACACCATAAAAGGCCGTATTGACAGGTTTATTTATGGCGATCCGAATTCGGAAAAAGGAATTACACAGGCCGATTACGCAAAACTTGCAATTTACTCGGGTGGCATTCTGGGAAAAGGCCCTGGCCATTCCGATGTAAGTAATTACATGGCAGCAGCTTATAACGATTTTATTTTTGCAATTATAGTTGAAGAATATGGACTGGTTGGCGGGACTGCTGTAATTTTGCTATTCCTGATTTTCTTTTTCAGGGGAGTGGTAATCGTACGGCGGGCAACCCGAACTTTTCCTGCATTTCTTGTTATCGGTTTAACCCTTATTTTGGTTTACCAGGCCATGATAAATATTGGAGTTTCGAGCGGGGCGCTGCCTGTTACTGGCCAGCCACTGCCATGGATAAGCCTGGGTGGTACTTCGTTACTGTTTACTTCGGTAGCTTTTGGTTTAATATTAAGCGTAAGCCACCAAACCCAGAAAAACCGCGAGGCAGTTGA
>JBDLJS010000159.1:0-4986 GCA_039714235.1 Bacteroidota bacterium
AGGGGAGCCAAAAGGTCAATCAGTTTTGGTTGACCTTTTTTTTGTGCTCAATTTTTCGACCTTGGAAGTTGATAAATTTGGAATGGGATTTATTCAAATTCTATTTTTTAAGTAGATTTGTATATTATATAGAACATAATTATCGATTAACTAATTAAACAACATTATGAAGAATTTAAAAATTATCTTGTTTCTATTTGTTTTTACTTTAATTGGTTTCGTTCCTGCGCAGGCACAACGCGTTGAAAGTGACTCGGATGTGATTGGCAGATGGGACCTTACCATAACCATGGAGGAGGAGCAATTAGAGAATCTCGGAATTTTCAGACATGGATTAATGGCATCTGCTGGTTTTCCCGGATGGCTGGAAATTAAATTGTCAGGTTTCTCAACGCTTGTAGGGTATTATGTAGGTTACGAGGGAAGCGCACGTCCGATTGCCGAAGTTCATTACTCTGCCGATGAACAAAAATATCATTTTACCATTCCTCCGCAGTGGATGGATATTGATGATATCTATTTTGAGTTCACTTTAAAAGACGACAAGCTTTCCGGGTACAAACTTCTCGATGGAAATAAACTTAAATTTACCGGTGTTCGGGCTCCTTCTCTTGAACGAAAAGAACCTCCGGTGTGGGGTAATCCTATTAGCTTACTTACCGATAACATGGACCGATGGAGAATTCCGTTGAACAATAAATTTCAAATGATAGATGGTGTAATGGTGAACACAGAAAAAGGAGGCAACCTGATTACCAACCAAAAGTTTAATGATTTTAAACTTAGCATAGAATTCAGGTATCCTGAAGGAAGTAACAGCGGAATTTATCTTCGTGGACGTCATGAGCTTCAGATAGAAGATTCGAAGGGAAGAGCAGATAAAGTTAGTATTGGTGGGATATATGGATTTATTGCTCCGTCAGTAAATGCAGCTAAAAAACCCGGAGAATGGCAAACTTATGAAGTTACACTTGTTGGCCGCCATGTAACCGTTGTGCACAACGGAATAGAAGTTATCTCAAATCGTCCTATACCCGGAATTACAGGCGGATCACTCGACAGTAATGAAGGGGAAGCTGGTCCAATTATGGTTCAGGGTGACCATGGACCGATTGAATTTCGTAAATTCGTTATTACACCGTCAGTAAACTGACTTGCACCATAAAGATTCAGGTATAAAAAGTGGTAAAACACAAGCACTTATAAATTAGCGTGCAACTTCCGCGAATCCGGGGAGCACCTCAAGAAAAGGTCGTCAAAATTGGCGACCTTTTTTCATTTTTATATCATACCATATCCTAAAAAGGTGGTACTTGAGGTAGGTTATTACAGGTTATGCAAGAATTATACAATAAAATCCAATGAACCTGCAATGTTATTTTTAATAATATATTTGTAATATAACCAAGAATAAAGAAAAACTATGAATACAGGGATGGGTTTTGATAACGAAAAATACCTAAAAGAGCAAACCAATGCAATTCTTGAAAGAGTAAATAATTTTAACGACAAATTGTATCTGGAATTTGGCGGAAAACTATTATTCGACTATCATGCATCGAGGGTTCTTCCCGGTTTCGATCCGAACGTAAAAATGCGTTTGCTACAGAATCTTAAGGACAAGATTGATGTTATTCTTTGTATTTATGCAGGAGACATTGAAAGAAAAAAAATACGGGCCGATTTTGGTATCACCTACGACTCGGACGCGCTTAAAACCATTGACGATTTTAAAGAATGGGGAATTAAAATTACCGCTGTAGTAATTACCCGGTATGAAGAACAGCCTTCGGCCAAAGCCTTTAAAAACATGCTTGAGCGGAGGGGAGTTAAGGTTTATATTCATAAATTTGTAAAAGGCTATCCTTCTGATATTGAGCTTGTTGTTAGCGATGCCGGTTACGGTGCAAATGATATGATTAAAACTACTAAACCAATTGTAGTTGTTACAGGTCCCGGCCCGGGTAGTGGTAAACTTGCAACATGCCTTTCACAATTGTATCATGAATATAAAAATGACGTAAAAGTGGGCTATGCCAAGTTCGAAACATTTCCTATCTGGAACCTTCCGCTTATGCACAATGTTAATATTGCATATGAAGCTGCAACGATTGACTTAAAAGATGTAAACCTTATCGACCACTTTCACATGGATGCATATGGCGAGGTAGCGGTAAATTACAACAGGGATATTGAGGCTTTCCCCTTACTAAAAAGGATTATTGAAAAGATAACCGGGACAGAATCTTTCTATAAGTCTCCAACAGACATGGGCGTTAATCGTGCCGGTTACGGGATTATTGATAATGAAATTGTTTCGGAATCGGCAAAACAGGAAATAATCAGGAGATATTTCAGATGTGCCTGTGAGTATGCCATGGGAATTGCCGATAAAGAGTCGTTGCAACATGCAGAATCTATAATGAATAAGTGCAATGCAACTATTGAAAACAGGGAAGTGGTTATACCGGCAAGAAATGCTGCAGCAGAAGCTCAAAAACAGGGAAAAGGTAGTGATGGAATTTTCTGTGGGGCAGCAATCAAGCTTAAAGACGGAACAATTATTACCGGTAAAAATTCCCGTTTAATGCACGCAGCCTCAAGTCTTATTCTTAATGCTGTTAAACACGTTACAAGTATTCCTGATGAAATGCACTTGTTGCCGCAGAATATTATTGATTCTACGACCTTTCTTAAAAAGGAGATATTAAAAGGAAAGATGGTGAGTTTGGATTTGGAGGAAACGTTGATTGCTTTGAGCATAAGTGCTACATCAAATCCGGCAGCGCAAATGGCAGTTGAAAACCTGGTACAACTGAATGGATGTGAAGTTCATTTAACTCATATTCCAACCCCGGGAGACGAAGCAGGACTAAGGAAACTGGCAGTAAATCTTACTTCAGATCCTGATTTCTCCTCAAAAAATCTTTTCATTAAGTAATTTGGATAGAAATTTTGAATTGCATTCTGCTTAGTGCAAACTTTAATAATTTAACATAAAATCGAATTCATTTATGATCCTCTGGTTTTTGAATTATGCTCTTGTGATATCGGTAGGCTTCTGCTCCATAAAAACAGCACTTACCAATCCTGCAAGAACGTTGAAATATGAGTAACAAGTTAGGTGGTAATGAATTTTAGGTTGCAACTTCCCCCGAGTGCCCGGGGTCAGGGGAGCCACACAGGACAAGAGATCATTTTAATCTCATTCAATTGTTTACCTTAAAGGTATTCGATTGAATTCGCAAGTTCATTTCGACCTCTTTTTTTGTGCCCGAATTTTTAAAATGAATCCCTTTTAACCAGGAGAGTTTCATCAAACACCTTTACATTCAACTTACTTTGAGAAATAAAAACCTTGTTGACGTAATGTGCAATAATTGGAAAAAATGATGCCAAAATAATGGTATTAAGACAATTTTTTTGCGTTTATGCGTGAAAATTGCCAGTTTATGATGATCTTTACGAGTAAACTTAATACCAACTATCTTATCAATTTTTTCGAAAAATTGATTTTAAAAAAATACTTCTGTCATGAAAAATTTGCTCTTACTATTCTTATTATTTACCGGTGTATTCATAATGGCACAGTGCAAACCCGAAAACACACTTGAAAAAATTCAGGTAAGCACAAATGAAAATGGAGAATTACTAATAAATGTTTCCGAGGAGTATATTCAAAAATTTAAAGCCGATGGGTTTGTCCGCTATAGTGACTTTGGTGCCATAGGCGATGGCAAAACAGATGATATTGATGCTATTGCTGCGGCTCATGAAATTGCTAATCAGCACGGTCTTTTGGTGAAAGCTGACGAAGGAGCCACATATTATATCAGTGGAAAGAACCGAACAGCAGTCATCCAAACCGACACTGATTTCGGTACTGCAGCCTTTGTTATTGACGATACCGACGTTGAAAATCGTAATGCTTATGTTTTCCTGGTTAGTTCCAGCCTGCAACCGTTCAAACCTGAGGGGATAACATCCCTGAAGAGGAATCAGGAGAAAATCGACATCTCCCTGCCAGGAACCTGCCTGATTACCGTTACCAATTCAAACGTAAAACACTATATCCGATTTGGTCCAAACCAAAACAATGGATCCGCACAGACAGATATCTTTATCGTTGACAAAAACGGAAATGTGGATATGAACGCTCCTATTATCTGGGACTTTGACCAGATCACGGAAATCACTGCACTTCAGGTTGACGAGAAGCCCCTGACAATTACCGGAGGACGTTTTACCACAATTGCCAACAGGGCAGAATCGAAGTACACATACTACAGAAGAGGCTTCGCAATCCGGCGTTCAAATGTTCTTATTGATGGGGTGGAACACCGCGTAACCGGCGAAGGAGACCATGGTGCACCTTATGGTGGCTTCATCAACGTTGGCGATTGTGCTTACGTGACGGTACAGAACACTATTATGACCGGACACAAAACTTACCGGACCATTGGTTCTGCAGGAATGCCTGTTTCCATGGGCACCTACGACATTTCTCTTGGCCGATCTCTTAATGTGTCATTCGTGAACTGCAGACAAACAAATGACATCAATGACCGCGAGTATTGGGGAATTATGGGATCTAACTATTGCAAGAATCTTCTTTTAGACAATTGCACCTTTTCCCGGTTCGACGCCCACAAGGGTGTTGCCAATGCCACCGTCCGCAACTCAACTCTGGGCCACATGGGAATCAATGCCATTGGCAGTGGAGTTTTTACCGTGGAGAATACAACCATCCGTGGAAGACGCCTTATAAACCTGCGTTCCGATTATGGCAGCACATGGCAGGGAGAAATGATTATCCGCGATTGTGTGTTCGTACCCGCAAACGGAGAACCAATCAGTGCCAGTCTGATAAGCGGATCCTATTCCGGGCAGCATGATTTTGGCTACACCTGTTATATGCCGGAACGGATCACCATCGTAAACCTTCATATCGACGACTCCAATCATCCGGAGGACTACCAGGGGCCA
>JBDLJS010000160.1:0-4930 GCA_039714235.1 Bacteroidota bacterium
CTGAAAACTGAGATTGCCTTCTTTTTTTTAAATTCTCCCCTTGGGGAGATACAGCAGGCAGAGGGGTGATTTACCGCGACCGCGACTGAAAACTGATCACTTTCTACTTCTTCCCAATCACCTCCTCAGAAACCAGGAACACAACAGGTTTCCCTGAAATAGGGTTAGTGCGGGTAACAACAACGGTATTGTAAACCGCTTCAATGTCTTTATAATTCAACACTTCGTTTGGTAATCCATTTTTACGCATCCGGCCTTTTTGCATCATAATCAGCGAGTCGCAATACTCTCCGGCAAGGTTGAGGTCGTGAATAATCATCAATACAGTAAGTCCCAGCTCTTTACTTAATCGTCGGATTAAATTCAGAATTTGTACCTGGTGGGTAATATCGAGGTGCGATGTTGGTTCGTCGAGTAAAAGCAGTTCCGGCTCCTGGGTCAGGGCACGGGCAATGCCTGCCAGTTGCTGCTCGCCACCACTCAGGGCATTCATATATTTACCTTTTAACCGTTCTACACCGGTTAGTATCATATATTTTTCGGCAATGGCAACATCGTTCGAAGTTTCAAAAAACTGAAATTGTTTATGATACGGGATTCTACCCATCAGTACATATTCTTCAACAGTCATACTCCCCACCTCAATGTTTTGGGTAACCACAGCCAGATTTTGTGCCCGCTCTTTCAGGCTCATTTTCTGAATATATTTTCCATTTAGTTCTGTTCTTCCCGATAATGCTGTCAACTCTCCGGATATCCCTCTGAACAATGTTGTTTTACCTGAGCCATTTGGGCCGATTATCCCTACAAAATCACCTTTGTCAATTTCAAAACTCACCCCTTCCAACACAAATTTGCCTGGATATCCACATGAAAAATTCTCTATTTTGAAAAATTGTTCCAAACTAATTCAATTTAAAATGAGACCTGGAACGGCTTAATACGATTATAAATACCAAACCGCCTGCAAACCCGGTAATTACACCAATGGGTAATTCGCTGGGTGAAATTATAGTTCGGGCCAGCACATCGCTCAGAATTAAAAATATGGCTCCACCCAAAAACGATCCGGCAAGCAAAATACGGTAATCGTTTCCTATAATTAGACGTACCAGGTGCGGAATTACCAAACCTACAAAACCAATTACCCCTGCCACAGAAACAGCCACACCGGTTAACAACGAGGCCACAAAAAACAGTATTTTAACTACCACATTTGTATTAATTCCCAGGTGTTTGGCCTTAACTTCACCCAACCGAAGAGCATTTAGTGGTTGTGCAAAAAAGTAGGTCAGAATTAACCCGGATAGTGAAGAATAAAGTGCAACATTAATCAGTGTCATATTCGGTTCATCAAGCGAGCCCATTACCCAAAAAACAATACTTTGAAGGTTATCGGCAGTTGTAATCGACAGTAAAAACATTAAGGCCGACGATGCCACAAAACTTACCATTACACCGATTAACAACATACTGTTAATGCTTAAACCGCTACGTTTTATACTTAAAAAATAAACCATAAACAGGGTTACAATGGCACCACCAAATCCAAAAACCGGCAAGGTTAAAAAACTTATTGTATTCAACCCAAAAACTATGGCAATGGCAATTCCCAGGGCAGCACCTCCCGATATTCCCAGCGTGTATGGTTCAACCAGCGGATTACGGTAAATTCCCTGCAAAATAGCGCCCGACAAACTCAAAGCTCCACCAACAGCAATGGCCAGCAGGAGGCGCGGCAAACGTATTTTGGTCAGTACAATATATTCCAAACTGGTTTTATCTGAGAAGATTTCAGGCAATTGAGCGAACGAAATTTTCACTTCGCCTGACGAAAGCGAAATAACAATGGAGACTACAAGCAACAAAATCAGTGCTGCCAAAAATAAAATCCATTTTATGTATTTTCTCTTCATCTTAATACTCAATTCCTGCCCGGGCAATTACTCCGTTATCGTACGGATGTTTCTCTTTCGAAAATATGGTTACGTAGTCGGCAACTTGTTTAACTTTATCTGTTGCTCCGCGGCCCGTTAAAACAAGCTCGGCCCCGTACGGTTTATTATCAATAAACTCAAACAACTCCTCTTCCGAAATATAACCATATTTTACTGCTATTAAAATTTCATCCAAAACAATTAAATGCGTATTGTTTTCACTGATAAAGTTCTGCAATCCGTTTAAACCGTTTTGTATTGAAATATGATACTCTTCGGGCGTTATCTGCGGATTTGCCAACGGCATACCTTCTGAGAAAGTAAAAACAGTTGCCCCCTGTTTTTTTAACATATTAATTTCGTTGTATCCATAAGTGTCGGGTTTTTTAAAAAACGAAGCAAACACCACCCTGAAACTATGGCCCAACGCACGAACAGCCAATCCGATAGCCGCGGTGGTTTTTCCTTTTCCATCGCCGGTATAAATATGAATCATTCCTTTTTCCATATTGATTACCGGTTAATGTTGTTGGTAATATCGGTTAAAGCTTTTAAAAAGTTACCGGGTGTTGGCACACAAGAGGTTTCAGAATCTACCAGGAAAACCTTCCCTTTTTTAACTGCCTCAATTCCTTTGTAACTGTTCCACACTTTCATCTCCTCTTCGCCAAAACCACCCATTGTGGCAATAATAATTATATCAGGATTTTTCACCAAAACACTTTCACGGGTAATGGTTCCGTGCTTCAATCCGGCAGCTATATTTTCGCCGTTACAAAAGGTAATAAAGTCGTTCATAAAAGTTCCTTCCAGAACGGTAAACACCGGATTTGCCCCCAGCTGAAAGAAAAATTCTGACTTGTTTAAATTCGAATTATATTTCTTCAGGCTGTCGACCTTATGTGTTATTTCAATAATAATCTTTTTTGCTTTAGCTGAATTTCCTGTCAACTCCCCGATTTGAAGAGCTTGATCACAAATCTCTTTAAACGAAACTGGTGTTTTTAAGAGTATCACATTCATTCCCAGTTTACGCATGGCAGCCAAATCCTGGGGTTTTGTCAATTCCATAGCCAATACCAGGTCGGGCTTTAATGAAAAGATTTTTTCGATGTTCACCTCCACGGTAGAGCCTACCTGCTCAACTCCATCTTCCACTGCCGGGGTACAATAACTTGTACAACCCACCAATTTACTTTCAACACCCAATTCATAAATAATTTCAGTAATCGACGGGGCCAGCGAGATAACCCGTTTTGTTTCCTGTGCATTACTCCATAAGCTCACCACTAAGAAAAGCAGCATCCATTTAAATTTTTTCCAACACATTTTGTCTGTTTTAATCGGAAAATTGCAGAAATCAGCTAAGCGATTCCCTAAACTTTACTCCCGAAGTTCGTTAATCTGTAAAATTTGGCTGGCAGGTCTTCTGACTTATCCCTGATTGCTGCCTTCCCGCTCCGTCAGCCGACAGAACAGTGGCGTGAGTAACAATCAATAAATGGATTTACAGCTGCGGGCACAGTACCGGACTCTCACCGGTTTCCCTTTTAGATGATAAAATCATCACCAACCGCGAACAAAGATAAAGAAAGTTTTCAGTTTGCAGTCGCAGTTAACAAATAAGATTGAGACTGATCAATGTATACTGCGACTGCCTGCTGCCAACTTTCTTATGGGTATTCAATATCGACCAAAAACAACCCCTGGGCAGGAGCCGAAGCCCCGGCAGCTCCCCGGTCTTTCTTTGCAATAATTTCACAGAATTGTTCAACAGATAGCTTTCCTTTGCCAACTTCCAGCAGTGTTCCAACAATGGCCCTGACCATATTACGCAAAAAACGGTCGGCTTTTATGGTAAACACAAGCTGGTTATCTACCTGAATCCATTCCGCCTGCATTATTTTGCAATTGTTGGTTTTTACATCGGTGTGCAGGCGGCTGAAGCTGGTAAAATCTTCGTAATCAAAAAGAGTTTTTGCCGCCTGGTTCATTTTATCAACATCAAGCGGACTGGTGTATTTGTAGCTTGTTTCTGTAATAAACGGATTTTTTTCGGTTGAAATAAAATATTTGTAAGTACGCGAGGTGGCACCAAATCTTGCATGTGCCTCATGGTCAACCGGCCATACTTTTTGCACGGCAATATCTGATGGTAAAAAGCTGTTCAGTTTGTAAGCAAGGTTTCCGGGAACCTCTTTTTCTGTATCGAAATGAAGGATAAAAAACGAAGCATGCACACCGGTATCGGTACGGCCAGCACCAACAACAGCAATCTCTTCCCGCAACAGTTTCGAAAGTGCATCTTCAAACACCTCCTGCACCGAAACGGCATTAGGCTGAATCTGCCAGCCGTGATAGCTGGTTCCTTTGTAGCTGCATTGTAAAAAGTAACGTTGTGGCATTCCCTTATTTCGTTTTGATTTCAAATGTAAAAGAAAAAGTTGAAACAACTACCGATGCCCCAACCGTACTACAAATCCGTGCAATAAAAAACCGCCCCTACTTTTTTCAAAGAAGGAACGGTTAAGTTTATCAGACAAAACACTTTGTTTGAAATATGCCGGGCTTAGTTATTCACTATCTTCAGCTTAACTTTTTACCAATTTGCCCTGATAGCTCCGAAGTCACGTAGCGATTCCTAAGGAGAATAGCTACGCGACAAATCAGCGCCAGAATATATTTCCGTCAGGTTTTCCGATTTCGACCTGGTTTTGCTAAGTTCATTTAAATCAATTTTATATACGTCAGATGATGGCCGGGTAGAGAACTGGTCTTCGAAATAACCACCTATTACAAATAAACTGTTGTTATAATATTTAAGCTGAGAATCTTTTAACGGAAGACGTATTCTATATTGCTGCAAAAGCTTTTTTGTAGTATCGAAAGCAATCAAGCTCCCTTCATTAAAAATATAAATAATGGTATCGTGCACTGCCAGGGCCGGATTTGCAATGGCACAAAATAATTCACCTTCTTTTTGCCACTCACCC
>JBDLJS010000161.1:0-4569 GCA_039714235.1 Bacteroidota bacterium
CCGTATTTCCCCGAAAGGGCATTGTAGTACGATTCGTATGAAGGAGTTGCCGAGCCCAGCAGAACTTTTGCATTGTTTTGCAGCCCGAGGATAACAGCCATGTCGCGGGCATTGTAGCGTGGTGCCGGGTCGAACTGTTTGAAGGAGTTTTCGTGTTCCTCGTCAACAATTACCAGCCCCAGTTTCGAAAAAGGTAAAAACACTGCCGAGCGTGCGCCCAAAACCACCTGGTAACCATTCTCAGGTTTAGTTTCAAATAAAAGGACCTTTTCCCATATTTCAACCCGTTCCTGGCTGTTTAACCTCGAATGGTAAATGCCAACCTTACTGCCAAATACATTCTTTAACCGC
The DNA here is from genome assembly GCA_039714235.1 of Bacteroidota bacterium. Lineage (GTDB taxonomy): Bacteria > Bacteroidota > Bacteroidia > Bacteroidales > Prolixibacteraceae > Draconibacterium. The sequence goes on from JBDLJS010000161.1 coordinate 352, forward strand.
TTAATTATCTGTGTTGTCAGTGCAATTTCAGGAACCAGGTAAAGAGCCTGTTTCCCCGATTTTAAAATTTCATCTATTAAATGAATATAAATTTCGGTTTTGCCGCTGGCGGTGATTCCATGGATTAGAGTTACCTGTTTCGATTCGAATATCGCTTTAATTTCAGCAAGGGCTTTTTCCTGGTATTTGTTTAACAGGTTAATGCTTACCTGCCCGTTCACATCTTCATCAATGCGTGAAATCTGTTTCTGAAACTGAACGAGAATCTTTTTCTTAACCAGTTCATTTAAAATATTTGATGTAAAGTTGGTTTCATTGAAAAGTTCCTTTTTTGAAATTGCAGGGACTTCATCCTCTTCGAAAGCATTGGTTACATGGCAAAAATGATAAAGCAGGGCAAGTTGCTTTTTTGCCCGTTTCAGTGTTTCTGTTCTTTCGTTTAACAGCTGTTCTGTTTCTATTTCAGTATGAAGTTTAACAAATGTCTCGGTTTTGGGCTTGTATTTCGAGCTGATTTTTTCTTCAACATAAACCAGCTTTTTATTGATGAGCGATTTTAGTGCCGGGTAAGAAAAGTTGTTTCCCAGTTTTCGTTCTGCGTCTGCCAGCATTGATACACCCTGCTCAATTTGCCTGATTATTAAATCTTCTTTTTCCGTAAGGCGAACTTCTGTTTCAACACCGGTTAAAAACAGTTTCGATTTGCTTTCAAGTTTCAGGCCCGTTGGCAGTGCTGCCCTGAATACATCGCCGAGGGTGTTGCAATAATATTTTGCCATCCAGTTCCACAATTCGAAATTTTTAGGTAAAACAACAGGGTGGTCGTCAAGGATTTGTTGAATCTCTTTTACTTCAACATTTTCGGGTTTAGTATTTGAAAGTGACTGCACCAATGCAGCATAGAATTTTTTGCTGCCAAACTGAACTATTACCCGCTGGCCCGGTTTTATGGCATTATCTAACGATTGCGGTACTTTGTATGTGTACGCATCGTGCAGCGACAGTGGCAATATGACTTGTGCAAAAAGTTCAGGCATGCAATAAAATTATGTAGCCTAAAAGTAATACCAATTATTGAAAAGAGGAACATTAAATAAAATTGAGCAGGTGAGCTACAGTCACCAGCACAAAATATGAAGTTATAATGGCTATTCGAAATTCGATTTTACCCAATCTGCCACCTCATCCATAAGCCAGTTGGGGGTGGAGGTTGCTCCGCAAATGCCTACTGATTTAATTCCTTTAAACCAGTGGTGCTTAATTTCAGGAATCTGGGCTACCTTATAAGATTGTGGATTTATTTCTTTACAGATGGAATAAAGATACTGTCCGTTTGAACTTTTATGCCCTGCAACAAAAAGAATCATGTCGTATTTTGTTGCAAACTCTTTAAGGTTTGGGACACGGTTCGATACCTGCCGGCAAATGGTATCTTTTATCTCAACCGACACGCCGGGCTCAATTTTCTTTTTTACCAGGTTGGCAATTTCATGAAAATCTTCAACACGTTTTGTGGTTTGCGAATATAGCGAAACCGGGCGTCTCATATCTATTTTATCAACATCATCAATGCTCTCGATAATAATAGCATTATGTTCGGTTTGTCCGTTAAGGCCAATCACTTCGGCATGACCCTTTTTCCCGAAAATTACCACCTGTCCGTTTTGTGGAAGGCATTTACTGAACGAGTGTTTCACCTTTTCCTGTAGCGTAAGAACAACCGGGCATGTAGCATCAATAAGCTCAATATTATTTGCTTTTGCGTAGTAATAAGTTTCTGGTGGTTCGCCATGCGCTCTTATTAATACTTTACAATTTTTTAGAGAATAATATTCCTCTTTTGAGATCGACTGTAATCCAAGCTTTTCAAGCCGTTTTACCTCTTTGCCATTATGAACGATATCGCCCAGACAATAGAGTTTTTCAGATTTTTTCAGCTCATCTTCTGCTGATTTGATGGCATTAATAACACCAAAACAAAACCCCGACCTTTTATCAATCTCAACTATCATTTACCTCTGTTATTTCTTTCACCTTTTTAACCGACCATTCCAACTGTTCATCCCTGGTTAAATTGCTGTTGTCGAGAACAATTGCATCATCGGCCTTTTTCAGTGGACTCACAGCACGTGTTGAATCTATTTTGTCGCGGCCTTCCACATTTTTCACTATTTCGGAGAAATTAACCTTTTCGCCTTTTTCAGTTAGTTCGAGGAAGCGGCGCTGCGCCCTTATTTCAGGCGAGGCAGTCATAAATATTTTCAGCTCTGCACCTGGGAAAACCACGGTGCCAATATCGCGGCCATCCATTACAATTCCTTTGTTTTTACCATTTTCGCGCTGTTGCTTTACCATTTCGTGACGTACTTCGGCAATGGTACTAATGGGGCTTACGTTTTCCGACACTTCCAGTTGCCTGATTTCGTCCTCAACGTTTTCACCGTTCAGATAAGTTGTGTTTTTACCCAGTTCTTCATCCCATTTGAACGTTATTTTAATATGCTTCAAACCTGAAATTACTTTTTCAACATCAGGAACCTTTTCGGTAATCCAGTCATTTCGCATGGCAACCAAAGTTACCACACGATACATGGCTCCGCTGTCGATATAAATATAACCCAGCTTCTGGGCCAGTTGTTTGGCTACTGTGCTTTTCCCGCACGATGAATGGCCGTCGATGGCAATTATTATTTTTTTATTGGTCATTATTTACTGAATTTGAAACAAAGATGGGGAAATTTTGAGAAAGTAGGAAGTCTGTAGACAGTCACAGTTACAGTAGATCACAACAAATTTCTTCTAAAAATTTTCATTCAGGTTAATCGACAGGGAGAAAAGGTTTGATGAACCCGCAAGATGGAAACGCGAAATACCATAATCGAGTCTGAACCGCTTTATCTTTATTCCAAATCCTGCAGAAAAACCTACTACCGATGCTTTATCGTCGAATTTAAGCTCCTGGCGACGCTGATAGTTATAACCTACCCTGAGTATGAAGTTTTCTGACGGGAGTATTTCAGCTCCCAAAACCATATGCCGCATAATTTGTTTTGCGAAACTTTCATCTCTTTCGTAAATACTTATTTCGTCGCTGTTTGGATCGGGTTCAGGGTTTGCCAGGTCCCAGTGATTAAGCCGCTGCATGGTTGCCGATAAAATTACAGGTGCATGTTTCAATTTTGTACTTACACCGGCCTGCAGGTTAAAGGGTATTTTTTCGCGGTTGCCATCGTTGTAATAAGTGGTAAGCTGAGTTCCTACATTTCTGGCAACCAGAGCAACTGTGGTTAATCCGTTTTTGGTGCTATAATTTACCCCTGCGTCGGCAGCAATCCCAAACGAGTGGTAGCTTTCGAACGAAGAAAAGACAGGTTTCAGGGTTACACCATAGTTTATTTGTTTATAGCTGTTTGCGTAAATTATATTGAGTGCATACTCGGCAGCTTTAAACGTGTTGCCGGTTAATTGGCCGGTTTCGGTTGCTTCGTTAAAATTGCCGTAGTTTATGTAATGCATTCCAATGGCAAAAGTTCCAATACTGTCGTACGATTTTGCATACGAAGCATAGCCATAGTTAATATCGGTAAGATAATTTACATAATTAACCAACACGCGGTTGTCCATTTCTTTGTGCAACAACGAAGGATTGTGGTATGGTAAATTTAAGTCGGTAGAATCTAAAATAGCAACCTGTGTACCACCCAGTGCGGCAATACGGGCAGAATTGGTCAGCTCGAGAAACTGGTAAGTGCTTTCTCCGCCAATTTGTGCTTTCCCGGTAAAAACAATTAATGATAAGAGCAGTACAAAGTATATTTTTCGCTTCATTCGCGATTCTAATTTTTTGTAAAACGCCAAAGGTATTTAATTATTATAATGTATTAAATTTAGAACCACTCTAATTTTGAGTTCAAATAAAAAATAAAGAGGATAAAGGCCGTTAAAATTATAATAGAACTCAATATTGAATATAGTTTTTGTTTGCGGGTTTCAACTTCCAGTTGTTTGTGTAATAATCGTTTGTATTTTCCGGTGTATTTCCTTTTTTGCAGATTTTCGAGTTTGTTTTTATTCAGGTGGTAATAATCTCCAATTTCTCTTGTCTGAGCCGGGTCTGCACCTTCTCCGTCAGGTTTGCTTCTTTTTCCAAGGAATTTTCGTGGTTTCATTGTGTAAATCCACCGTTGCATTCCAAGACCGTTGTATCCCATTGCGTTT
>JBDLJS010000162.1:0-4557 GCA_039714235.1 Bacteroidota bacterium
TCTTCGTTGGTGATTTCATAAGAATCGCATTCAACTCTCTGAACAGTTCCTTCAAGCTCCTGACCGATTAAACTCTCACAAGTTTTTTCATCGAAAGTTGAAGGGATCAGGAGATTCTTTCAAAGAGGGAAGGAATCAAACATCGAACTTTAACGAAAAGAAGGTTGGATTTTGAAGTACAAAAATCAACTTTGATATAATGAAAACATCTCTTAACTTTAAGCAATCAAAAGTCCGGAATTTGCTGAACCTATACAGATTGACATCAATTATAGAATAAGCTCTTTATATAATTTAAACTAAAAACCAATAAATCTTTTTGCCATATCTATTTTTCGTGAAAGGCTTTTCTGACTAGTTCCAGACTTTTTGGAATCGCTTTCTGTGGATCATCATTTCCCTCAAATTCAATTGATATATAACCCTGATAATTTACCTTGCTGAATATTTCAGCAACTTTTGGATAATCAATTTCCAGGGTATACCATTTTCCACCGCCAAAATATGTCTTTGCCTGAATAAGAAATGTTTTTGGTGCCAGCATTTCTAACTGATGGTATTGATCTTCAAGAAAGTTTCCGGTATCGGCTGTGACCTGCAACCAGGGTGAATTAATTTCATTTACAATTCGAAGGACTCCTTCCGCGGTTCTTCCCAGTCCCCAGTGATTTTCAAGGCCCAGTACCACCCCACATTCTTTTGCTTTAGGTATACACTTTTCAATTGAATCAATCACCCATTTAAAACCATCTTCCTTGGTATAGCCATCCAGTATTGGTTCTTTCCCTTTATTGGCCATCAGATCATCAAATGATTTTATCGTACTCCATCTGCCGGTGTTCAATCGCATGGTAGGAATTCCCAGTTTATAAGCCAGTTCAATCTGGTGAATCGTTTTTTCCACATTCTCCTTTCTAAGTTCAGCTTCAGGATAAATGTACCCCTGGTGTGTAGAAAAACCCATCAGGTCGAGTCCGGCATGAAATGCCTGACGTTTAATTTTTTGCAGATAGCCATTTTCTTCCGAAGTCATTTGAACGAGTAATAATTCAACTCCATCAAAACCCATCCGCGCTGCATCATCAATGCATTTCTCTATAGGAGTTTCTTCCTTTGGCCCGTTAAACTGCCAAAAAGAGTAGGTTGACACTCCAATTCTATTCAGTCTGCCCGGAACAAAATCTTTTTCACCCAATCCTGCTTTCAATGGTACTTCATTCACTTTAGTCATAGAGAGACCTGCCAATCCGGCTGCTGCCAGACCAGATTTTTTCAAAAAATCCCTTCTTTTGTTTTTCATAATAATTCTGTTAATAATTACTAAGCTGGTTCTTCCCATTAATCCAACTTGATTTTCAAAATTACACATTATACTACATTAAGCTGCCAAAAATAGAATGTTTTATATGGATTGTAACAGAAAATGTACGTGGTCATTGTCTGTCCTGTAGGTCTTCAAAGCTGGTTCCCAATATATTTTAATGACATTGATTCTTCTTTTGTGTGGAATTACCTTTAAGAATTCCGTAACCAACTGGACATTAATTTCTATGTTTACTGATAATAGATTTGCTATGTATTATTTTCAAAATCTATATATCATAAAATTAGTTTCTTTAAAGTGAATTATTTCACCCCCTACTCCTACAGTATAAAACCTTATTATTAACCAACTATCAAACAATAAATTACATATATGGATACTTAGAAAACTCCTGTAAAATTTGCATATACAAAAGGTTACAGCTACATTTGAATTATAGAAAATGAGTTCTTTGAATAGAAAAAGATATTTCCGCATTAATTCATAGTTGGTAAACTCAACAGAAAATATTAAACCGAGAAAGCTCTTTATGGTTGCTAAAACAGGCCTTGTAGTTCCGTCTGCTGACGGAGTGAGTCTTCGGACCGATGGAAGTTTGCTCAACCGGGCACTCAAATCCTGTTATACAGGGGTTTTACACAAACGGAATTGATGCGGATTTTTTTTGTCCTCAAGTCTTCACATCCCCCTTTGAGAAGAGGGAATAAAAGGGGGATAGAAAATTATCAGGAGAATCTTTTAACTATCAGAAACAACACCAGCAGTATACTTGTAAAAACAGCAATACGCCCCAAATAATCGCCATATTTCACATAAAATGTAATTTCATCGTTTACATTAATATCTCCATTAATTGAATCCTCCACCCACCATTCGGTTGGCTGAATTACATCACCTCTCTGGTTAATAAAACAGGAAATTCCGGTGTTGGCTGCCCGGGCAATACTCCTTCGGGTTTCAATTGCCCGTAGCCTTGCAAACGACATGTGTTGTTTATAACCTGGTGTATTTTTCCACCATCCGTCATTGGTGATAATAAAAATCAATCCAGCACCTTTTCTGACATAATCTGTAAGATACTCGCCAAAAACCGATTCGTAGCAAATAACAGGTGCAACTTTGGTTCCGTCTTTTGCCGTAAAAACCGATGCTTCATCCTGGCTTCCCAGCGAACCGCTAGCCCCGCCCAGGTCGATAAAAATATTACGCAGAAAACCCAGGTATTTCATAAATGGAATTTTTTCTACCCCATTTACCAATATCGATTTATGATAAATTTGATGCTGTAAATCCTGCTGGATAAATATGGCAGAATTAAAAACATCGTAATACCTGTCCTGGTATTCTCGTGCTGTTTTAGTATCTGTTCCTTTGGTATAAAATTTTAACGTTGTGGCTCCAAAAACAGTTTCTGCGTTCGGATACTGACTCGTAAGATTTACCAACTGCTGGTATTGCGCATTATAATTTAGCATCGACTCATCCCAGTTTCGAACCGATTCAAAAATGGTTTCGGGCCCAACAATAAAATCGGTTTTATTATCCACTTTTTGCTCCGCTAACCGAATAATTTTTCCAACCTTCTCGTTCTCTGCCTTTTGGTCGAAACCCTCGTTATACGGATTTACATTTGGCTGAACAACAACTACACTTCGGGGATTTTCTTTTTCAACGTATGAAAAATACATTGGAAATGAAATGGAAAGTGGCAAAAGCAACATCACAATAAAAGCCGACAGCGGAATGATAAAATCTTTGATTGGCGTTCTCAATTGAATGTGCCTTAAGATCCTAAATATCAAAATATTCATTACCAATATCCACAACGTTCCTCCCAGTGTGCCTGTAAACTCGTACCACTGTATCATTTTAATATTGTTGGCAAATCCGTTTCCGATGTTTAGCCAGGGCCATTCTATATCCCAGTTGTAGTGAAAATATTCAAACGAAATCCAGAAAACAACCAATGCAATATATCCCAGGTTTGATTTAAACTTACGGCGTGCAGCGTGTGCCAGCCACCAAACGAGTGATATTAAAAAAGAATTTGTAACAATAGCCATCAGTGCCCCAACAACGGAAGCATGTGCAATCCACCAGGTTGCCAATGTATTCCAAATAACCGAAGCAACAAATGCATGCCCCCAGAATGAAACACTTCGAAACTCTTTTTTATTCTCTACAAAATAATAGTCGAGAAAAAGCAAGGGCAGAAAGGCAATAAAAAGTATCCAGCCAGGAAATCCAAGCCAGGCTAAACTTAATATAACTCCTGACATTGCTGACAGGAAAATACGTTGAGTACGTTTCATGTTAAAAACCTATGATTCCAGTATTTCAGAGTAAATATGCTGTTTCTTTTTTTCTGAGCGTTCGAAAACAAAATCAATTTTCCCAACCACCAAACCGCCCCACCAAGCTTGGTTTACAAGTACCGGATTACCTGATTTATTCATTTTTACAATTGGTTCTTCAAGAAAGGTATGGGTGTGGCCTCCAATTATCAGGTCGGTCATCAATGTTTGTTCTGCTAAAACCAAATCACTAACCCGGTTATCGCGGTACCGTAATCCCAAATGAGAGAGGCAGATAACCAGATCGCATTTTTTATCATTTTTTAAAAACGCCTCCATTTCATTAGCAACTTCAACAGGCTCGTTATAAACAGTATTTCCAAAATTTTTATCGCTGACTAATCCTTTTAATGCTATTCCCAAACCATAAACACCAATTTTTATTCCCGAGCGCCTGAAAATTTTATATCGCGGAAACTTACCCGCGAGAATAGTATCAGAAAAGTCGTAGTTAGAGTTGATTAGCGGAAATTTGGCGTTTGGCAACGGATTAAGAATTCCCTTCAGGCCGTTATCAAATTCGTGGTTACCTATAGTTCCGGCGTCATACCCCGCGGCACTCATAATTTTTAGCATTAATTCGCCTTTGTAATAATTAAAGTAAGGTGTTCCCTGAAACATATCCCCGGCATCGAAAAGCAGTGTATTCGGATTTTCATCTTTATATTTTTTCGCTAACTCCGAAATTCGTGCCAGGCCTCCTTTATTTGCATACCTTTCGTTTGTTCCTGTAAAAGATTCTATGTGACTGTGCATATCGTTGGTATGCAGAACAGAAATGGTAACAAAGTCATCGCTGGCCAATAGATCGAAAGGTACTGCGCCAAGACTTATCCCAACTGTTCCGGCAGCAATATGGCGTAAAAACACTCTCCTATT
>JBDLJS010000163.1:0-4380 GCA_039714235.1 Bacteroidota bacterium
TTTCGATGCCATTAAAATGTTAATTTAGTAAATCAAAATAATGCTAAAATGGCAACATCTGTAACCAACTATTTCCTACTTCTGCTTCTTGCTTTGGCATTAATTAGTTGTAAAAAAGAAAGTAAGCAAAGTCTAGATTCAACCCAGATATTTAATCGTATTAAAGCTAATTTTAAAAATCCGGATATTGAATCCGGGGTAAATTGTTGGTGGTGGTGGCTTAATGGCAATGTAAACAAAGCAGCCATTACCAAAGATTTGGAGGCAATGAAATCCAGAAACTTTCAGGGAGCCATGATTTTTGATGCAGGAGGTCACAATCAAAGGGGAAATAAAGATATTCCCAAAGGTCCTTTGTTTGGTTCCGATGAATGGAATGAACTGTTGGTGTTTGCCCTGGATGAAGCCAAACGTCTCGGTCTGGTAATGGGATTTAATATTCAAAGCGGCTGGAACCTTGGAGGGCCAAGAGTAAATCCACAATATGCAGCCAAGCAAATTACATATTCCGAGACAAAAATATCGGGTGCAAAAAATGTCACAGTTAAGCTGGAACAGCCCTCCAGTAGGAAAGACTTTTACGAGGATATCGTGGTATTGGCATTTCCTGTAAAAGCCGGGGACAAGTCAAACGGTTTAATTACTGATCTGGAATACAAACTGGGATTTCACGAACTGGGAGGTTCAGCTCCCGATTGCCGGTTTTTGTTAGAAAATGGGTCTCGCAACAATAAGCCTGTTGTAAATCGGTCAACCTATGTGGTGAATAAAGAAGATATAATTAATCTCACTTCACAAATGGATGATAAAGGCAAGTTAAATTGGGATGCTCCTGCCGGAGATTGGGTAGTGCTCCGCATCGGATATACCTGTACCAATGCGCACGTATCAACTTCAAGTGGCGACTGGCAGGGGAGTGTGCTGGATTACATGAGCGAAGAAGCATTCGGTTTTTACTGGGATGACGTAGTGGAGCCCATTTTTAAAGCAGCCCGCGAACATGTGGGAACAACCCTGAAGTATATGGAAACCGACAGCTGGGAGTGCGGTGGGATGAACTGGACAGATAAATTCCCGGAAGAATTTATGAATTACCGTGGGTATGACTTAACCGGATATCTGCCAATTGTAGCCGGATATGTGGTTGACGATTTAAATACAACTAATGCTTTTTTGGCTGACTTCAGAAAAACAATTGCCGATTTGGTAGCTTATAATCATTATGCAGTATTCCAGAAGTATGCCCACAAATATAACATGGGAATTCAACCCGAATCAGCCGGACCACATGCAGGGCCAATGGACGGAATAAAAAACTATGGTTTCAGCGATATTGTAATGAGTGAGTTTTGGTCGCCGTCGCCACACAGGCCACGACCTTATAACCGCTTCTTTTTAAAACAGGCATCGTCGGCAGCCCATATTTACGGGAAAAAGATTGTTGGGGCAGAATCGTTTACAACCATTGGACCACACTGGAACGATGAATTGTGGCACGACCAGAAATCAGCCTTCGACCACGAGATTTGCGCAGGGCTTAACCGCATGTATTTTCATACATTTACTTGCTCGCCACCAGAAATGGGGCTTCCCGGACAGGAGTATTTTGCCGGGACACACGTCAATCCACAGGTTACCTGGTGGAATCAGTCGTGGGCATTTATCGATTATATGCATCGCACACAAAGTGTGGTTCAAGAAGGGAAATTTGTGGCCGATGTACTTTATTATTATGGCGATCATGTGCCCAATGTATTCCCGTTTAAGCATTCCGATCCGGCAGGTGTAATGCCCGGTTTCGACTACGACGTAACCAATGAAACTATCTTCCTTCAGTTAAAAGTTACAGATGGTAAAATTGTCGTTCCAGGCGGAGTGGAATATAAATTACTTGTTTTGCCCGACCATAAAGTTTTGTCGCTGGCCGTTCTCGAAAAACTGGAAGAACTTGTAAAATCCGGAGCCACAGTTTTGGGGAATAAACCAGAAAAGCAGGTGAGCCTGGTTGGAGGTAGCGGTGCGAAAGAGAAGTTTAAAAAGTTAAGCGATAAAATCTGGGGAGAAGTGAGAACAGACCAAGGAGAGAAAAGTTTTGCGAAAGGCAAAATTGCCTGGGGATATACAGCAAGAGAATATCTGTTGTCGAAGGGCATTCCGGCTGACTTTAACATTGCAGAGAATGAAAGTAAAACCGACTACGATTACATTCATTATAACTTTGGAGAAAGCGATGTATATTTTGTAACTAACCAAACAACCCAACGCCAAAAGATTCATTGTACGTTCCGGGTTTTTGGAAAACAACCTGGGCTGTGGGATGCTTTGACAGGCGATATTCGTGAAGCCAAAGCCTTTTCTCAGAGCGATGGTTTAACAACTGTTCCGCTAACACTGGAACCTTACGGAGCAGTAATGGTGGTATTTAATAAGAGTATTGATAAGAACCGGCAAGGTACAGCACAACGTAATTTTGCTGATTACAAAACAGCACAAACGATTACCGGCGAGTGGCAGGTTCGCTTTAATCCCAAATGGGGTGGTCCTGAATCTGTAGTTTTTACTGAACTAATGGACTGGACAGATCACCCCGATGAAGGAATTAAATATTATTCGGGAACAGCAGTTTACCATAAAAATTTTAATACTGACTTTGAACCTGAACAAAATAAAAAATACTTCCTGCAACTGGGCAGTATAAAAGATGTGGGGATTGCAGTTGTAAAAATTAACGGAAAAGACAAAGGTGTAGTCTGGACTAAACCATTCAGGGTGGATATTACAAACGAACTTCAAAAAGGAGAAAATAAATTGAAAATAGAAGTCGTGAATTCGTGGTATAACCGGGTTGCAGGAGACCAGACATTTCCGGATAAAAAACAATTCACAAACACAAATATCATTCTAAACCACGATTTCAGGGGCAGGTCAATAGATAAAATTCCGCTGGAACCTTCAGGATTGCTGGGGCCGGTGGTAATAGTCGCAAGTGAATGATTATTAATGATATTAAAAGAACAGAAATTCTATGATCAAAAACAAAATTATTTTGCATATCGTCCTGATTTTATTGGCAGTAAATGTTTTTAGTTGTCTCAGCAATACAAATACAACAAAAATACGGCCCAATATTCTTTTTATCCTTGTTGATGATCAAAGAGATGATGTTATGGGATGTGCCGGACATCCGATTGTTAAAACTCCCACAGTGGATAAACTGGCTGAAATGGGAATACGGTTTACCAATGCCTTTGTAACAACATCAATTTGTGCAGCCAGCAGGGCTTCAATCTTAACCGGTTTATACGAATGTAAACACAACTACACTTTTGGCAAGGCTCCAATAAAAATGGAATATGTACGGCACTCTTATCCATACATATTGAAAAAAGCAGGATACAACACTGGCTTTGTTGGAAAGTTCGGTGTGAAGATTGAAAAACAGGATAGCATGCTGAATGAGCTATTCGATTTTTACAGGCTGTCGCCACAAAATGCCCCTTATTTTAAAAAAATGCCCGATGGTAGTCAAAGGCATTCTGCAGAAATTAAAGGCGACCAGGCTATAGAATATATTAACAAACAGTCGGGAGAACAACCATTTTGTTTGTCTGTAAGTTTCAATGCCGTTCATGCTGTCGATGCGAATAAAACTCCCGGAAATGAAGGGCACTATCCATACCCGGCAGCAGTAGCCAATATGTATAAAAATGTTGAAATGCCCGAACCTAAGTTATCCGATCCTGAAATATTTGAAAATCACCCTGAATTTCTGAAAAACTCGTTAAACCGCGAACGCTATTTTTGGCGCTGGGATACCGAAGAGAAATATCAAACCAATATGAGGGCCTATTTAAGGATGATAACTGGTTACGACAAAGTAATGAAACGTATTCTTGAAACATTAAAAGCGAAGGGGCTGAGTGAGAATACTGTAATTATTTATTCGGCCGACAATGGTTACTACATGGGGAACCGTGGTTTTGCAGGCAAATGGAGCCATTACGAGGAGTCGCTTAGGGTACCATTGATTATTTGCGATCCACGCCTGTCTGAAGATAAAACTAGGATAACTTCAGAAAAAATAGCGCTTAATATCGATATCCCGGCTACAATACTTGATTACGCTGGAATTGAAGTCCCTGAACTTTATCAGGGCAGGAGCCTTTTGCCTGTTGTCAATAATAAAAACATTGAAGACTGGAGGAAGATTTTTTTTATCGAACACCGGATGGAACATAAGCAAATTCCAAAATTTGTTGGCGTAAGGGGAGAGAGGTACGTTTATTCTGATTATTACGAACAAGAGCCACCTTACGAGTATTTGCATGATTTACATACTGATCCTGACCAGTTGAATAACCGGGTAAACAATGTCGATTT
>JBDLJS010000164.1:0-4158 GCA_039714235.1 Bacteroidota bacterium
GTATTCTCGTAAGTTTCTGCTTTTACTATCAGTATTTTTTGCCGGTCGGGGCTAACCGCAAACGATTTAAGCGGTACATCTACGTAACTGTTGTTGGTAAACAGCAGTTCAGGTTTTTCAAATGTAAAACCGGAAGATGTATTTACTTTCACGGCATAAAACTGGTTATTAGTCCGGTAAAAAATTTCTTTACCATCGAACGACCAGATTGGATCGATTCCAAATCCGTTAGAAACATTCCACTTTTCACCGGTTACCGGAAAAGGTTGTACAAATATCTCCAGGAAACCGTTCTCGTCGGTTAAATAACTAAAATACCTGGAATCGTGTGAGAAATCGATTTGAGACTCAAAATAACCGGTTTCAAGTACCGGGAGTACTGTGTCTTTTTCGAATGAATACACATAAAGATTCTGGTTCGAGTGAAAACCTATAAATCTGCTGTCTGTCGACCAGTCATCAAGTGCTCCATTAAATATAGTAAAGGTCTGGATCTCGTTATTCCCTTCAAAAGAATAATACTGAATATGTTCTTGTTTTAAATCGCTGTCGCAAAAAATTACCTTTTTATTTTCTGAATTTATATATGGTGTATAAATATTATAAGAAGCAGGAACTTTTGTTCTTCTTCCATCATTAAGGTAATAAATCCACACCTGCCCTTCAAAAGTATAAGCCAGGTGTTCGCCTGTAGGAGATATTGAAAAAGAGTTGTATTTAGCGGCAGGTAAATTCAAGGTGTCAATAATTTCACCTTTGCGGTTTACCCACATAAACCGGGTTAAACTGGCTGCAGCTCCTTCGGCAAATAAAAGGTCGCCATTTTCTGATATGGCATATTGACCTGAACTTTGAAGGTTCTCTGTTCTGATACCTTCAAACAACGGAAAGGAATTACCGGTAATTTTATCTCTTCCCGGGTTAAAAGGAACGGCCATCAGTTTTGAGTCGCGTACAAACAGAAGATGCCCGGTTCCGATATAACGGACATTATTGCCACTTTCTGTTAATGTTTTAACATTGCCTGTTTTAATATTAATAATAACAACAGGGTAGCCACTGGCAATAATTTTGTTTTCTCCGGGCAGGAATTTGGGGAATGTTACCCAATTAGCAAACCTTTTGTTTTCAAAAAAAGTATTAAGCGTTGTTGGCATACCTCCATTTTCGGAAATAGTTTTTAACTCGGAACCCTGTGCATTGGCAAAAACAATAATGCCATTTTCTCCCCAATCGCCCCCAAATGGGTGGCTAACATCGCATAAATCTACTGAGACACCTGTGCTTATTGATACCTTTTTTAACTTTCCACGGAAAGCATCGCCTCTTGTAAAATAGCCAATCCAAAGGCCATCGGGCGAGAAAAACGGGCTGTAAGCACCATCTGTGCCGATAAGTACCTTAATATTGTTTTGGTTTACATACCGGATTACCAGTTTGGAAACTCCATTGATTTCTGAGGCATAGACAATTTTTGAACCATCGGGTGAAATATCGAAAGCTGTTTGACCGGACAATGCCTGTTTTGTATTCGAAAATGAGAGAGGTGTTTCTTCGGGTAATAAAATGTTGAAATATTTTACGCCTGAGTCGGTATTGTTAGGGTTGCTGAAAATCAGATTGTCCTTTTGTAAGATAATTATTGATAAGAGAACAATAACCGTAAGCGATACAGCGATTAACCAAACAGGTTTAATAGTTCGGTAATTTGTTTTCTCCCTGTAAATTAACCGGGTGATAGTCTGGCTAAAACGATTTTCGTTGAACTGAGTCTCAGTTTGTGCATGCCCGATATTATTTTCGTACTCAATGGCAATCTCCTGTGTACGGGATAACAGGTTTTTATTGCTTTTTGCTTCTCCGGGAGAAAAGCCATACTTCTCTTTAAAGCATTTATTAAAATACGAGGGGCTGCTGAATCCTACCTGGTACGCTATTTCCGAAACTGTCTGTTCTCCTTTATTTAATAACTCAAGGGCTTTCTCCACCCTGACTTCTCGTATAAACTGCGAAACTGATTTATTGGTAATAAGCTGAATTTTGCGGTATAACTGAAACCGGCTTATGCCAACTTCGCCTGCCAGATCTTTTACCCCAAAATTTTCATTGTCCAGGTTTTCGAGGATAATTAACCTGACGCTATTTATTAAAGAATCAGCCATTCAGCGCAAAAGTTGGTTTAGTAAAATACTAAAATCATTCTGAAATTACAACAAGTTAGAATGATAAGTGTTTAGTGTAATGCTTTTGCATTGTATGTTTTAAACACCCTAATTTATAGTATGGAGCGCAAATTGTTCCGGATTTTTACCTTTTACCTCTTTGTAAACCGAATTTATCTGCTCAATTACCGATTTAAAATCTGAGGTGTCGTGCTTTACTTTATTTATGCCCATCTCTTTTTTACTGTAGGCAAGGCTGGCAATAACTATTGGTACGTTAGCTTTTTGCTCCATCGTAGTGCTAACCTTTCCCCGCCTGTCAGGCGGGGGGTACCGCGTTTACAGCGGTGGGGCGGTATAATCTTAATAATTAAAATAAAATCTGTCATTGGTAACGAATCCGTCAGCTGATGGAGAAGTGAAGAATCTTTCCCCAACGAACTCAGGTTAAGGAGCGTGTGTATGATATTGGTTTGCAGGCGAAATAAAATAAAAAAGGCTCACTTTGAATTTCTGGTGGAACAACACCATTTTTATGAAAAAATATATTGTAATTCAATTATTTCTTTTTGCCTTATCAGGCAGATTTTACTATTTGGCTTGATCCAAATAGTAAACACAAAACTCAAGGCTGCGTCCGCTTCGCTCGGAAAAGCTACGTGATACCGGCTAAAATTACTGAACTCGTCGTACCTCCTCAAACAGCAGTAATTTTTTAACGCCGTCATCACTTTTTTTCCGGCTCACCGCCCGAGGCCGATGCTCGGATTATAGGACACCGTTTAATCAGTGAGCCGGCCTCTTTTGATCGAGTGCTTAATCAAAACAAAGCCTTAGTGAGAGCGGGAAGCTCCGAAGATATGAGGAGATCACCCGCCCAAAATTAGGTTTTGTGAAGATTAAGTACGAAGAGCAAAAGCAGCCTGCTCCGAAAACTTTCGGAGTCTGCTTCGTCTTTGCTTCAAGGCAAAGATGAAGGCCCCCGGCAGGGAAAACTTGCTTATAAATAAAATTTGCAATAAAACTACTCCACCTGAAATTTGAAGTGATCCATAAAAAAACCCCGGGAAATCCCCGGGGTTTGATCGAATACGTTTTGGGTAAATATTAAACTAATTTCACATTTACTGCGTTCATTCCTTTTTTACCTTCTTTAAGTTCAAATTCAACTGTATCACCTTCTTTAATTTCGTCAATTAATCCGGATACATGAACAAAATGTTCTTTGTCTGAACCCTCTTCGCTAATGAATCCAAATCCTTTTGAATCATTGAAGAATTTTACTGTTCCTTTACTCATTTAAATAATTTTTAATAATAATATCTGCAAAGATAGTTAAGGTTTAAGTATTTGGCAATTTTTTTTTAAAATTATTCTGGATGAAGGGCAAACTGTTCCGGATTTTTACCCTTCACATCTTTATAAGTGGCGTTAATTTGTTTTATTACCAAATTAAAATCAGATGTGTCGTAGATTACTTTTTTAACACCCATCTCTTTTTTGCTGTAATCGAGGCTGGCAACAACAATAGGTACATTGGCTTTTTGTGCCATATAATAAAAACCTTTATTCCACTTAGTTACTCTTTTAATCCAGCCTTCGGGCGAAACCACAATATGCAACTCATCGGTACTATTTAGTAATTCAACCACCTGGAAGATGGCATTCTGTCCTTTTACCCCTCGCACCGGTATCGATCCCAGTCCTCTCATCACCAGGTTCATCGGGAAAAAGAAAAGCTCTTTTTTTGATAGAAACTTAAATTTCACCCCCAGCTCAGTAAATCCTAATTTCCCGTAGAAATAGTCGATGTGGGCGGTATGAGGAGCAAAAATGGTAACCGATTTTTTTAATCCTGCATAGTCGTTGGTGATTTTCCACCCCATTTTTTGCAGAATTTTACCAGAAATTGTTCTCATTCGATTTTTGGTATTAAGTTGGTGAAGGTAAGTATATTATTTCGGAATTTTTTGAAATGATAAAGCATTCCGTAAGA
>JBDLJS010000165.1:0-4058 GCA_039714235.1 Bacteroidota bacterium
TGGATATATCAAACAAAAATAAATCCCTTTTGTTCCTTATATCCCATCTTACATCATAACCCCTGAACTTCGCTGTTAAAGCGGCTGCAAAAGTAAACAGAGTTTTTATTCCCGCAAATAAAATATGACCTTTTTTTCAATCTTTTTTTGATTGATTTTTCAAATAACTGGATATCAGCATTTATCAATTTCACCAAACGGAATAAATACTACGAAACGAATTTATATTGGTTACATTTCGACACAATATTATTGTATAAAAATACCCTGAACGGTTAGAACAGGGTATTTATCTTTATATAATATTAAATTATTTCAAAAACAGTTCTATTACCGGTATCTCCACATTTGGTTTATTTACCGGCAGTAAAAGATTTATATCGTTCTCGTCGGTTTCCTGTTGAATCCAGTGCCCGTAAGGCCTTCCGATTTTTATTTCGGATGCATCGTGTAAAAACTGCGCGTATTTTACCTTGTCTCCAAAACCGCGAAGCAAAAAATTCTTCATTGGATAATCGAGAAGATGAATATATAACTTATTCGTTTTCGGATTAAATGTTAATAATGTATTATCCGGAGCCTGAAACTCATCGGGGGCCTGGGTACAACCGTAAATGGATCGGCCGTTGTATTTCATCCACTCTCCCATTTCAGCAAGAGCTTTATCGGCCCGGTAATCGAAAGTTCCCCTGGCTGTTGGCCCTACATTTAATAACAGGTTACCTCCTTTACTTACGGACTCGATTAAAAGAACCAACAACTGTTTATTGTCTTTCCAGGTATGCTCGTCGCGGTAATAACCCCACGAGCCTGAAAATGTCTGGCAGGTTTCCCAAGGAATTCTTTCGCCATCAACTTCAGGCCACTTCTGAACTTTAAACTGTTCGGGCGTGGTAAAGTCCCAGCCACCCCAATAATCTTTTATATCGGCCCTGTCGTTCACCAGAATTCCGGGCTGAAGTTCGCGAACCATTTTCATCAGTTCTACCGATCCCCAGTCGTCGCGTCCTTTTCCAAACCTGCCGGGGAAAGAATAATCGAGCCAAAGAATATCTACCTTTCCATAGTTTGTAAGAATTTCATGTACCTGATTTTTCAGATACTCACGATAAACACTCATGTCCCTGTCTTTATTCAACTCGTCGTACTCTTCTTGTGTATTTACACTTTGCGGATGAACACGATCTATGGTATATTCAGGATGGTGCCAGTCTATTAACGAATAATAAAACCCGATTCCCAGACCTTCGGCCCGGAAGGCATCGACCCATTCTTTAATAATATCCTTTCCGTAAGGTGTATTCATTATATTATAATCGGTATGCTCCGATGCAAACATATTGAATCCCTCGTGGTGCTTGGTTGTAATAACAGCATATTTCATTCCGGCAGCTTTGGCTTTTTTTGCCCAATCGGTTGGATTAAACAAATCGGGATTAAACATTTCGAAGTACTTCTGGTAATCTTCATCTGAAATTCGTTCACGCTTTTTCACCCACTCGTGACGAGCTGCCTGAGCGTACAATCCCCAGTGAATAAACATACCAAAACGGGCTTCGCGCCACCATTCCATTCGTTTTTCCTTTTCCTCCTGGGCTTCGTCCCATATCTTTTTCTCCTGGGCAAAAGAAACCTGGCTTATAAAAGTCATCAGTAATGTAAATAATAATACTTTTCTCATTTTTATTGATTTAGGTTAATTTATTCAGTAATTATATCGAATTCGGCAATGCCAACCCTACCATTATCTTCGGCCGGGGTTAGCGCTTTTAATTTTATGTACCAGCCTGTTTTGGTTTTGAATTCCTTTTGTTGCATGACCGGGCTGTTTTTAATGTTAGAAAACTCTCCATTAGAAACAGGCTCTCCCCAGTTCTTCCCATCCTGACTAATATAAAATTCATAATTAAAAATGATACCAGGATTCCAGCGCCCCTGGTCAGGCAGGTATCTTAATCCTTTAATACTTAATGATTCACCCAAGTCGATGATAAAATCAACCGGAGGTTCATTACGCAAAGTCCAGGAGGTATTCGGATCGCCATCAAAAATCAATTCTGCCTGCTCCAATCCCTGAAAATCTCCGGTCATTTTCCATTTCATTTTAGGAACATCGAATTTCGTTGTTGTTACCGGGCTTGTGTTCCCAATCCCCGGATCAATAACAATGGCTTTAATAACAGTTTTTTCAAGCAGATTAAATTCGCCTTCATACTTATTGGATTGTTTTGATGGTTCAGCGCCATCGGTTGTATAATAAATATCAACTCCTGTGTCGAATGCTTCAATTGAGACCTGTCCGTTCTTATTTCTTTGGATTGTCGGTTCAACAATCACTTTAGGTGCGTTATAAACCTCAATATTCGAAATTACAGGGCAGGCTTTTGCATCGACTATATTCAACCTGATTTGAGAGGCTGTTACATTTGGGAAACGCAAAATACGTTTCCTGCCAATGGTTGTTTCCGATGCTATCTCTTTCCATTCATTATTATTATATACATCAACGGTAAACTTTTTCACCCTTTGTCCCAACAGGATATCTTCCTGTACCAGAAACCGGTTAAACTCTGTAGGTTCGCCAAAATCGATGGTTAACGAAGCATTTTTAACACCATCGTCGGTTGCCCAGTAAGTATCGGAATTACCATCGGTAACATTGCCCGCTTTGTATTTTTTCGAGTTTCCACGCGTATTTGTAGCTGCAGCTATTTTACCTTCAGCAAGGTTATTTGCAAAATCGGCTTTAACAGCATCGGCCAGTTTTAAAACCTGTTCCACGTCCTTTTCATGAATCAGTCCACGGGTATCAACCGGAAAATTTATTAGCAACGATGCGTTTCGTCCTATACTATTATAATATATATCCAACAAATGAGGCAGCGTTTTTACCTTGTGGTCTTCCGATGGATGATAATACCACCCCGGCCTGATTGAAACATCAACCTCGGCAGGTACCCAGTGCGTACCATCCTCCTGGCCGGTACGTAACTCTTTATAATTTGGCGAGCCCGGATAAAACTCGTTGCGGCGTATGGGCGCCCAGTTGGTTTCCATTGCCCAGCCTTCTTCGTTGCCTACCCAGCGTACATCGGGTCCGGCATCGCTGAACATACATGCCATAGGTTGTAAATCGCGGACAATTTTTCGGGTATTTTCCCAGTCGTAATAAGTTTTGCGATCTATTTTTCGCTCTTCGTTGGCGCCACCGTAATACCCGGTACCGCCATTTGCCCCATCAAACCAAACTTCGTACACCTCGCCATAATTAGTCATTAACTCGCGCAACTGGTTTCTGAAATAGGTCAAATACTCCGGTGTGCCATAATCAGCATGGTTCCGGTCCCAGGGCGACAGGTAAATTCCCAACTTGAGCCCGTACTCTTTGCAAGCATCTGCTAATTCGCGCACCACATCTCCTTTACCGTCTTTCCACGGCGATTTTTTTACTGAGTGTTCGGTATATTCCGACGGCCACAAACAAAATCCATCGTGATGTTTGGCCGTGAGGATAATCCCCTTCATCCCTGCCTCTTTACAAACCCTTGCCCATTGGCGGCAATCGAGTTCTGTTGGATTAAACATCTCCGGGTTTTCATCACCAAAGCCCCACTCCATATTAGAGAAGGTGTTCATGTTAAAATGTACAAAGGCATAATATTCCATATCGTGCCAGGCCAGCTGCCTTTCTGATGGAACGGGTAAAACCGGCTCTGGAGGTGGAGCCTGTGTACATGAAAAAAGAATTAACAAAAACAATAAAGAGAATAAGCGATGTTTCATATCAGGCATATTATTGGATTAAATTAAGCCTTAAATATAAACGATTCGTTTGGGTTAACTATGATATTTTCCCGAGAGTTTTTTATGAAGGCAGAATAAAATTTATATAAATGAGATTGCTTCCCCCGGGAACCCGGGATTGCAATGACGAAAAGCCTTGCAAAAACAAGGCAGCAGGCCGATACTCTTTGTGAGAATTTCTGAAACCCTTGCTATCAGTAGCCCTTCGGCAGGTCTGACCCTTCCGTGGGGCTATTTTTTTATTCCCTTTGGCA
>JBDLJS010000166.1:0-4027 GCA_039714235.1 Bacteroidota bacterium
TCCATTCAACTCATGAGTCATATCAAAAAAATTTTCTGCAAATGTAAGACAATAAACAGTGTCTGCCAATGTAAAATTGATAAACTCCCACCTAGTGTCGTGTCACGCGTAAACTGTCGCACCAAGTATCGTTCTTTTTTGTTTTTTCTTCATAACAAAAAGGCTCACGTAGCTAATGCTATGCTTACTTTTTGTTATTTTGAAAAAAACAAAAAATAACTTCAACTTTTACATCACTTTACACTTGACACAACACTAGTATCAAGTCAAGCCTCATGCTTCGGGTACGTCATTCCGAATTTAGTTCGGAATCTGCTGAAATTACGGGATGCTGAAACAAGTTCTTCCGAAGGAATCGCTTTGCGGAGCATGACGATCCAGAAATGGCATTGTTGACTTGACACTAGTAAAATTGTTTCAAAAGAACTGTTGTTTGCATATCTGTGTTATTTTTGTACTACTTTAATCTATTATGAAGTACTATTTAATCATATTGATCCTGGTATTTGGTTTGAATGAAAGTTCTGGTCAACAAAGAAAACGGTCGGAAATTCAAACCAAATCGAGCCTGGCTTTAAAATATTACAGCGCCAAAGATTACGAAAAGGCTGTCCCGTTATTAAAGGAAGTATATAAACTTTCGAGGAACAGCACCTATTTCAGGTATTATGTAATTAGTTTGGTAGAATTGCAAAGATACGAAGAGGCCGAAAGTGAAATTCAAAAAGAGATTAAGAAGCAGAGGATTCCGCGACCTGAATTTTATATTCACTGGGGGAGGGTTTTAAAAGTTCAGAAAAGAAATGATAAGGCTTTGGAGAAATTTGATGAAGCCTTGAAAAAAATACCTGCCAGCAAAGGGCAGTATTTAACCGCGGCCAGTAATTTTTTGGTTTGGGGCGAATACGAGTATGCAAAAAATACCTATTTGCAGGGGCGTAAAAAATTGCCAAAGGAACAGTTTAACTACGAACTGGCACGGGTCTATCTCTACCTTCGCGATTACGAAAAAATGATGGAAGAGTACCTGAATCTTCTCCGGCAAAGCGAAAAACAACTATCGAGGGTGCAGAGCAGTTTATCATCGGCAATGCGTTTGGATATTGACGATGGGCTGAGAGATCAGTTCCGTGGCCAGGTGCTGAAACGTATACAGGCCGAACCTCATGTGATTGGATATAACCGGTTATTAATCTGGTTTTTTCTTCAGGAGAAAAAATTTAGTAGCGCCCTGCGTCAATCTACTGCCCTCGATAAGCGAACCGGTGAAGAGGCCGGGCAAATTGCCCAGCTTGGGAATATGGCCCTACGAAACAAACGATATACCGAAGCAAAAAAAGCTTATAAATACCTTATGGATAAAGGGGAAGAAAATCCTTTTTATCCGCAGGCATATGCCAGAAATATTCATGCATCGTATCTTGAATATATTAATGAAATGCCCGACAATAAAGAGGTAGGAGCTGCCCTGTCAGTTCAGTTTAATGAAGGACTGGAATATCTGGGATATGGACCGGCAACTTTGAATTTAGTTCAGGAATACGCTCATTTAGCGGCATTTTATCTCGATGAAACCGATAACGCACTCGATATTTTGGATAGTGGCCTCAAAATACCTCAGCTTAAACCCGAACAAACCGGGGCACTTAAAACTGAAAAGGCTGACATTTATGTTTATGCTAACGATCCGTGGGAGGCAACACTTATTTATTCGCAGGTAATTGACGCAAATAAAAAGAGTTCGCTGGGCGATGAGGTAAAGCTGAAAAAGGCAAAACTGGGATATTACATGGGTAATTTCAGCTGGGCAAAAGCGCAACTTGATGTGCTAAAAGCGAGTACCTCAAAACTAACGGCTAACGATGCCATGGCGCTTTCGATGTTAATTGGTAATAATCTTAATTTAGATACAACAGCTGTTCCTTTAACCATGTTTGCCAAAGCCGATTTGTTATTCTTTCAGAATAAACCGGAAGAAGCAACGGTGATTCTGGATGGTTTGATGGAAACCTACCCGTACCATACTCTGGTTGACGATATTCTTTTCAGAAAAGCAAAAATTGAAGTTGAGAACCGAAATTATGCTTTAGCCGTAGAATATTTGAATACTATTACAACCGATTTCAGTTACGAGTTGCTGGGCGACGATGCACTTTATATGCTGGCAGAAATTTATAACTTCAACCTGAATGAAAAGGAGAAAGCCAGGGATTTATATAAGCGGATGTTGACCGAGCATCCCGGAAGTGTATTCATTGAAGAGTCGCGGGAGAAATACCGTGAACTGCGGGAAATATATCCCGAACCGGAAACGAAAGAGAAACTGTTTATGAGGGCAATTGAAAATTCTGAGTTTTAATTTGTGCCAATAAAAAAAGTATATCTTTTTGCCGGACTTGCCGTATTTTTCTGGTCAACCGTTGCCACGGCATTTAAACTTGCACTTCGCGATTACGATTTTATTCAGCTTATTTTTTATGCTACGGTTGTAACTGTTCTGCTGCTTTTTATATTTCTGGTTTTGCAAGGAAAACTCGGCTTGGTAATTCAGCAAACTCCAAAACAGTTGTTAAACTCAATGTTTCTGGGAGCATTAAATCCACTCTTGTATTACCTGATTTTATTTAAAGCTTATTCTCTTTTGCCTGCCCAGCTGGCCCAACCGTTAAACATGGTTTGGCCCATTACGTTAGCGTTGTTTTCGGTTCCTTTACTTGGTCAGAAAATTGGGTGGAAGAGTTTTGCCGCCCTTGCAATCAGCTTTGTTGGTGTTGTTTTTATTTCATCACAGGGTGGTTGCAGCGGATTCAGAAATACTAACTTAACAGGCGTAATTCTGGCTGTTGGAAGTTCTGTAATCTGGGCGTTGTACTGGATTTTTAATGTGCGCGACAAACGAGATCCGTTAGTGAAACTATTTATGAATTTCAGTTTTGGTTTGATTTATCTGATTCCGGTTATGTATTTCTTTTCCGATTTTCAAATTACTCTGAGAGCAGGATTTTATGCCATTATTTATGTTGGTATTTTTGAGGCTGGAATAACCTATCTGTTGTGGTTAAAAGCCATGGAACTGAGCTCCAATAATGCAAAAATCGGCAATCTGGTTTTTTTGGCACCCTTTGTTTCCCTTATTTTTATCCGGTTTATTTTGAAGGAAACCATTTACATCACTACTTTTATTGGGTTGGTTTTTATAGTTGCCGGAATTTTGGTGCAGCAACTTGATAGAAAGTAAAATTGTCATTTCGACGACTAAGGAGGAGAAATATATAATTTTAGGGAGAAGATTTCTCATTTCATCGAAATGACAATTTGAATACAGGCAAGCAGGACTTAAATGATGAATCTTTTATGAATTCAAAACCATTACGAATATTAGGAATAGACCCAGGGACAACGGTTACCGGATACGGGCTGGTTGAAATCCGTGAAAAAAAGCCGGTAATTTTACACATGGGCAACATCACTCCCAAAAAATATTCCGATCACTACATGCGTTTAAAATATTTGCACGAGCGGGCTCTTCATTTGGTGGAAAAGTATAAACCTGATGTAATGGCTATTGAAGCCCCTTTTTATGGCAAAAATGTGCAGTCGATGTTAAAACTCGGTCGGGGGCAGGGAGTTTTAATGGCTGCTGCTTTAATGCATAATGTCCCAATTCATGAATATGCACCGCTTTTGGTAAAACAGGCAATTACCGGAATGGGGCGCGCCTCAAAAGAGCAGGTAGCTTATTTCCTTCAGAAAGTATATGATTTAAAAGATATGGATAAAGCGCTGGATGAAACCGATGCTGTTGCTGTTGCTATTTGCCATTTTATTCAGATGAACAAACCGCAAAAATCGAAAGAGTATAAAAACTGGGCCGATTTTATAAAGAAAAATCCCGGGAAAGTGAAGTAAGAAATTCAAGGGAATATGATTCTGATGCCAGCGGCATCATATGTTTATAGAGAAGATTTGTATTTTGTTGATATTCGACCCCGGCCGGGGTCGTACCGTTCCTCACTAATTTGGATTT
>JBDLJS010000167.1:0-3943 GCA_039714235.1 Bacteroidota bacterium
TCAGAACTTAAAATGGCAAATCATTTGCCGCATCACCATCCGGTTCAGGCGGAATATCTTCCATGCGGAATTCCGGAGGAGGCTCCGGAAGATTTTCTTCGGCAGGTTTGTCAATTTTCCAGGCATTAACATTATGAAACCACTTGCCGTTGTATTCGCGCGATTCAACATTAAAAGAAACTTCAACATCCTGGCCTTCTGCTAACCCGTTAACCATATCCGCTTTTTCGCCGAACAGTGTAAAACACACTTTTTTTGGGTATTGATCGTCGGTTTCGATTACAAACTCCTGTTTTTTCCACTCTTTGCCAGCACGGCTCACTCCTGATTCAGGTTTTAATATTTGCTGAATTTTTCCTTTAACTGTTAATGCCATAATGATAAATTATTTGAGCAGCGAAGATAAAAAAAGAAACCCTTTGCCTGAATGAAGCAAAGGGTTTTTTTCAACAAAATATGTTGTTTGTATTATTGTCCTTTTACAATTTCCAGAAGCTCAACTTCGAAAACCAGTGCCATATTAGGTTCAATAACACCACCCGGACGTGGGTTTGCACCGTATGCCAGTTCTGAAGGAATAAATACTTTCCATTTTGAGCCTACCGGCATTAACTGCAGTGCTTCTGTCCATCCTTTAATAACCTGTGTAACACCAAAAACGATTGGCTCACCACTGTCAACCGAGCTGTCGAATACAGTTCCGTCGATTAAAGTACCATGGTAATGAACGCGAACTTGATCTTCAGTAGTTGGTTTTTCTCCTGTACCTTCTGTTAAAATTTCATACTGTAATCCGCTTTCGGTTGTTACAACTCCATCGCGTTTTTTGTTTTCTTCAAGGAATGCATTACCTTCTTCAAGGTTAGCCTGGTTTTCGCGCTCGCCTGCCTTCTGGAACCATGATTGAACAATCTGGTTTGCCTCTTCTTCAGAGATTTTAGAATCTTCACCTAATGATGCAGAGCGGAATGCTGCTGCCATAATTTCCAGGTTCATCTCATCGGCACCGGGTGCATTATCGAGTTGTTGTTTGTTGTTGGCTCCAACCAAAGTACCAATTGCATAACTAACCGAATCGGCCTCTGATACCATTTTAACATTAGACGATCCGCCTTGTTGACATGATGTTGCGGCTACTATTAAGCCAATTACAAAAAGATAAATTAAACTGTTTTTCATTACATTCACTTTATTATCGGTCTAAGACCAATTCATTTATATTTATACTATTTCCAATAATTCTACTTCGAAAATAAGTGTTGTGTTAGGGCCGATTGCTCCACCTGCCCCTTGCGTTCCATAAGCCAGTTCAGAAGGGATATACAGTTTCCACTTCGAACCGGTTGACATGAGTTGCAATGCTTCAACCCAACCTTGTATCACCCCGTTTACAGGGAATGTCGCCGGCTGGCCACGCTCAACTGAGCTGTCGAATACCGTGCCGTCGGTTAATGTACCATGATAATGACATTTTACCTGGTCGTTTGCAGTTGGAATTTCCCCGTCACCTTCTTGCAGAACTTCGTATTGTAAACCGCTTGGCAATTCAATCACTCCCTCTTTTTTGCTGTTTTCTGCCAGGAAAGCCAAACCCTCTTCAAGGTTCTTATTTCCTTCACCCTCATTGGCTTTACCCATAAATTCTTCCAGAATTTTATTTGCCTCATCGGGTAATAACTTTGGCATTTCTCCATTATAAGTATCATTTACCGCTTCAATAAAAACGTCGGGATTAATGGTTTTTACACCCGACTGTATTAAATTGCCGGCAATACTCATTCCCAGCGCGTAACTGAACTTATCCAAATCGTTAGTTAAATGGTTATCTGACATTTTAATAAGTTAAATTTAAGTGTGCGAATATAGTGTATTTTTTCAGCATTAAAAGAATTGGACTTTAATTATCTAAATTAACGATAGTACAGTTTGAATTATTTTTTGGGGAGGTGGTAATTTTTTGGTTTAATCTGTACTAATTTTAAATATATCTCGTGAATATCAGGTTTTTGTTTTATTTTTAACGTACACCAATCTTACGTTTATGCGTCAGGCTACATTGTTTGCCGAAAATATCAGGATTGCCTTACTCTCGGTTAAGAGTAATTTACTGCGTACTATATTAACGGTTCTGATAATTGCAGTTGGGATAACGGCTTTAGTGGGCATTTTAACGGCAATCGATTCGATTAAAAATGCTATAACAAACGAATTTACTGTGATGGGTGCCAACACCTTTTCAATTAGCAGCCGGGGAATGAATGTTCAGGTTGGCGACAGGCGTTACCGTAAAAAGAATTATTCTTACATTTCATATTACCAGGCCAAAGAGTTTAAGGAGCTTTTTGATTTTCCGGCCCTGACTGCAATCTCTGTTTATTCAACAGGAACAGCAACCTTAAAATATGGTTCCGAAAAAACCAATCCAAATATTACAGTCAGGGGAATTGACGATAATTATTTAACCACCTCAGGTTACGAAATTGAAAAAGGCAGAAGTTTTAGTGATCACGATATTGAATCAGGAAGGAGTGTGGTGCTCCTTGGCAGCGAATTGGCAAAGCGGTTATTCAAAGGTGGCGAGAATCCTGTTCAGAAAGTTATCAGTATTGGAAGTGGAAAATATAAGGTAGCAGGTGTTTTGGCAGCGAAGGGAAGTGGTTTTGGGATGAACAGTGATATGGTTTGTTTTATACCGTATTCAAATTCCAGATCGTATTTTTCCAGGCCTAATATGAACTTTAATATTCAGATTATGGTTGATCAATCCGAATTAATGGAGGCAGCAACCGGCCAGGCGGAAGCAACATTTCGAACTGTCAGAGATTTGGACCCGTTGGATGAAACCGATTTTAATATTGAAAAAAGTGATAACCTGGTAAATATTTTACTGGAAAATATTAAGAATATTACACTAGTTGCAACCATAATTGGATTAATTACACTTTTTGGTGCTGCTGTTGGATTAATGAATATTATGTTGGTATCGGTAACCGAACGGACAAGGGAGATTGGTGTAAGAAAAGCTATTGGCGCAAAAAGCTCAACGGTAAAGCAACAGTTTCTGGTTGAAGCAATTGTTGTTGGTCAAATAGGCGGTTTTGTAGGAATTATTCTTGGAATATTTGTCGGGAATTTGGTGTCGGTGTTAATTGGCAGTTCTTTTATTATTCCCTGGATGTGGATAATTATGGGAGTTATCCTCTGTTTTGTTGTTGGTATTGTATCAGGTTATTATCCGGCCCAGAAAGCGTCCCGTCTCGATCCCATCGAATCACTTCGGTACGAATAGTTCAGAGCCTGCCCTGACTAAGCACCGCGAACGTCATGGGTTCAACGTTTGTGTGATTAAACATAACCGTTACACAATTTTATTTTCTTAATTTGGCTTTTAGCAGTTTTACAATTTTTCATTTTGAGCATAAAAAAAGGATGCCATTCGACATCCTTTTATCATTTATATAATGGGTAGTAATTATTTTACTGATTCCATGTACTCAATCAATTCGCAAACTTTTGCCGAGTAACCCATTTCGTTATCGTACCACGATACAACTTTTACAAAATTGTCAGTTAAGCTGATACCAGCACCTGCATCGAAAATTGAAGTTCTTACATCGCCAACAAAGTCGTTTGAAACAACTGCATCTTCAGTGTATCCTAAAATACCTTTCAATTCGCCTTCAGAAGCTTCTTTCATTGCAGCACAAATCTCTTCGTACGATGCACCTTTCTTTAAAGTAACAGTTAAGTCAACAACCGACACGTCAGGAGTAGGAACACGGAAAGCCATACCGGTAAGTTTTCCATTCAGTTCAGGAATTACTTTACCAACAGCTTTTGCAGCACCAGTAGAAGAAGGAATAATGTTCTGGCCTGCGCCACGTCCACCTCTCCAGTCTTTCATAGACGGGCCGTCAACTGTTTTCTGAGTAGCGGTAGTTGC
>JBDLJS010000168.1:0-3771 GCA_039714235.1 Bacteroidota bacterium
GCTTCGTCGTCGCCTTTTTCCGAAAGCTTTAGTTGTTCTTCAAATCGTTCGCGCTGGTCGATGGGATCGTTCAGCTCGGAGTAAGCATTGGCCAGCTCTTTGCCGTTTACCATTAATTCGAAACGTTCGGTAAGTTCCGGGTTGTCGCGGTGCTTTTTGGTAAGTGGCGACATCTCAACCGGGTAATCGGTAATAAATGTAGGCTGTATATAATTTGGTTCACTTTTCTCCCCAAAAATCTCGTCTATGAGTTTTCCTTTACCCATGGTTTCGTCGGTTTCAATGCCCAGTTTGTCGCAAATATCGCGTAACTGCTCTTCCGACTTCCCTGAAATATCGTAACCCGTATGTTCTTTTATGGCTTCGGTCATTGTAACCCGCGGGTAAGGTGTTTTAAAATCGATAATTTTATCATCCACCTGCACTTTGGTATTGCCATGAAGCGCAAGAGCCACACGCTCAACCATCTCTTCTGTGAAATCCATCATCCATTTGTAATCTTTGTAGGCCACATAAATTTCCATAACCGTAAATTCAGGATTATGTGTGCGGTCCATTCCTTCGTTCCTGAAATCTTTGCCAAATTCGTAAACTCCTTCAAACCCGCCAACAATCAGTCTTTTTAAATACAACTCGTTGGCAATACGCAAGTACAACGGTATATTCAGCGCGTTATGATGTGTAACAAAAGGGCGGGCAGCCGCACCACCGGGTATTGGCTGCAGGATAGGTGTTTCCACCTCGTGATAACCATATTCGTTAAACATCTGGCGCATGGTATTTATAATTTTAGTGCGCTTAATAAAGGTATCTTTCACCTGCGGGTTTACAATCAGGTCGACATATCGCTGGCGATATCTTTGTTCCGGATCGGTAAAGGCATCGTATGTTTTTCCTTCTTTTTCCTTCACAATCGGCAGCGGGCGCAACGATTTATTCAGCACAGTAAATTCTTTTACATGAATGGTAAGTTCTCCCATTTGGGTGATAAAAGCAAAACCTTTCACACCGATTATATCGCCAATGTCGAGAAGTTTTTTGAAAACTTCGTTGTACATGGTTTTATCTTCTCCCGGGCAAATCTCATCGCGGTTTACATAAATCTGGATACGCCCTTCGTGGTCTTGCAGCTCGGCAAACGAAGCTTTCCCCATAATACGGCGACTCATTAACCGGCCGGCAATAACTACTTCCTGAAAACTATTTTCTTTTTCGTTAAAATGCTCTTTTATTTCAACCGAGTTAGTGTTTACATGATATTGCGCGGCAGGGTAGGGATCAATGCCCAGTTCGCGCAGTTTATTTAACGAATTTCGTCTGATTATCTCTTGTTCGCTTAATTCCTGATTGCTCATTTTATTACTAATTAATGTTTTTGTCATTTCGAGAAAGAATGACGAGAAATCTCCGTTTTTGAAAAAGATTTCTCCTTTCAGTCGAAATGACATCTAACTTGAAGGAAAAAATAATGACTTAAAGCCCTTCAAAAATTTGCGCAAAGATAATAAAAGAAGTTGGTTGAGTTTTTAGAATAATTTACGAATCAAATAAAAAATAATACGTAGCAAACGAAAATAATATTTAGACTGTTTCTAAATGAACATGCAATTTGTATCTTTGCAACTTCATGGGTAGGAACAATTCAAAAACGGGTATGGATAGAATCTGGAATTTTAAAAAGCAAGGCGACCAAAACGAGCTAAAACACCTTTCTGCGGCGCTAAATGTGAATATGGTAATAGCTCGATTATTAGTACAGAGAGGTATTAAAACTTTTAACGAGGCCAAAGCTTTTTTTCGTCCCCGGTTAAGTGACCTTCACGATCCGTTCCTAATGAAAGACATGGATAAGGCAGTAGTCCGCCTGAAAAGAGCAATTGAAAATCAGGAGAAAGTTATTGTTTATGGCGATTACGATGTTGACGGTACTACTTCGGTGGCCATGATGTACTCTTTTTTAAAACAACGGGTAAAAGAAATAGAATATTACATTCCCGACAGGTATAGCGAAGGTTACGGCATTTCTCCCAAAAGTATCGATTATGCGGAGGAGAGTGGAGTTACGTTGATTGTGGCTCTGGATTGCGGAATTAAAGCCGTTGAAAAGATTGCCAATGCAAAAGAGAGGGGTATCGATTTTATTATTTGCGACCACCATAACCCTGGAGATGAAATTCCACCTGCTGCTGCTGTGCTTGACCCAAAACAGAAAGATTGCAATTATCCATACAAAGAACTATCGGGGTGTGGTGTAGGATTGAAATTGCTTCAGGCATACAGTCAGAAAAATGAACTCGACATGGAAGAAGTTTACGATCTGCTCGATTTGGTAGTAGTAAGTATTGCTTCCGACATTGTACCAATTACCGGGGAGAACCGTGTGCTGGCGTATTACGGATTGAAGAAACTGAATTCAGACCCCGGAATCGGGCTTCAGACAATAATTAATCTTGCCGGCATAAACGGTAGCGAATTAACCATCAGTGATATTGTATTTAAAATTGGCCCGCGTTTAAATGCATCCGGAAGGATTGAACACGGCAAAAAGTCGGTACAGATTCTTGTTTCGAACGACGAAGATAAATCGGATTTATTGGGTGAGGAAATAGACTCGTTTAACGAAATTAGAAAAACGCTTGACCGTGATATTACCCAGGAGGCACTGGATACAATCGAAAACAGCGAAGAGCTAAAAGCGATGAACAGTACAGTTTTGTATAACCGCGACTGGCATAAAGGTGTGGTTGGAATTGTGGCATCGAGGGTTACCGAACAGTACTATCGCCCGACTATTATTTTAACCGAGTCGAACGGGCGGGCAACCGGCTCGGCACGTTCGGTACGCGATTTCGATTTATACGAAGCTATCGGGCAATGCAGCGACCTGCTCGAATCGTACGGCGGGCATATGTATGCAGCTGGCCTGACAATGAGAATTGAAAATATTCCGGAGTTTAAAAGACGATTCGAAGAAATTGTTACCAACCAGATTACTGACCAGCAACAGATTCAAACCATGGAAATTGATACCAGAATTTCTTTAAGTGAAATAAATCCGAGATTTTACCGGATTTTAAAACAATTTGCACCTTTTGGCCCTTATAACATGACTCCGGTTTTTGTTACCGAAGATGTATTCGATGCCGGAACAAGCCGTTTGGTAGGTAAAAACCAGGAGCACCTGAAACTGGATTTGGTTGAACCCGATGTGAACTCAGGAATCTTCCCGGGAATTGCATTTAACCAGTCGGATGCTTACGATTTAATTACCTCAGGATTGCCGTTCGATGTTTGTTATTCGATTAACGAAAACGAGTACCGCGGTAAAACCAACCTTCAGCTATTTATCAGGGATATTAAAAAACGCGATATTTTTTAAAGCAGAACCTGCATTAAATCTTTTAACTCCGTAATAACTCCTGACCCGGTTGTTTTTAACCTTTCCTCCGACTGATGTCCATCAGCAATAAGAATGCACTTAATCCCAAGTTGTTCTGCTACCTCAAAATCGTGGATGGTATCGCCAATTATCGTAGCGTTTTCTTTGTTAATACTAAACTGCGAAATCAGTTGTTCACCACGATCAATTTTCGAAACTGCATAGTGGTCATTTAATCCGGCAACTCCTTCAAAAAAGTTTATAATACCCTGTTGTTTAAGTGTTTGTTCCAGCATATTCTGTTTCATGGCCGAAAGCACAAATTGCCTGATACCCTTTTTCTGAAACCACGCAAGCACCTCAATAGCTGACGGATGCAGCGAACAGTTTTT
>JBDLJS010000169.1:0-3756 GCA_039714235.1 Bacteroidota bacterium
TATTCAATGGTAATATTCATGTACCGGTGAATTAATTCCGGCTCGAAACCCCTGTTTTGTGCAAACCGTATTACCTGCCCCATTTTATCGAACTTGTTTTTCGATTTAATGGTTTTAGCTTTTGTTTTCATAGTTTTTATCAGGAGGTTTTTATATTTTTCTGTGTCAATATTGTTAAGGCCCTTTTGAATAACTTCGTCTGATAATCCTTTCAATCTCAAATAATGGCGCATTTTAACCTTGCCCCATTTATTAATTTTGAATTTGTCGTTTACATAAGCCTTTACATATCGTTCGTCATCGATATACTTCTCTTCTATCAGCTTATCAATAATCTCTTCCACAATCTCATCCACAATTTCGTAAGCCAGTATTTTTTTCCTTATATCGGCCGAACATTGCTCGGAGCGGCTACACAGGTGTGCCATTTTAGAATAGGCCTGTTCCGCGTTAATTTCTTTGTTATCCATATTTTAACCACCAGAATTAGAAAGATAAAATTAAGGAAAAAACTTTCGTTATCCTATAGCTTAAAATGAAAGTCAGTTTGATTAGGAATTCCTTATAACTCGGGTTTATATTTATAGATCTTCGTGAAAAGACTTTTCGCCTTTTACTCCCGTAAAAAATTCCTCCAACTCTGCCAGGGTCGATTCCGTTTTCTGCACATCGCGTACAACCTCACCTTTTTCGAGAATAACAATACGGGTACAAACATCGGCAACGTGGTCGAGGTCATGGCTCGATATCAGGAGTGTTTTTTCCTTCTGTTGTGCATACTCTTTAATTATGTTTCGCAACTGGTATTGCGACGATGGATCGAGGTTGGCAAAAGGTTCGTCCAGAACAATAACCTCTGGATTGCCCATTAATGCACCCACAACACCTGCCTTTTTCTGGTTTCCTTTCGAAAGGTCGCGGATAAACTTCTTTTTACCTGTGACTTCGCCATTGAAGAAATCATTAAACTCGGAGAGAAAGGCCGCAATATCGTTGTCATTCATGTTACGCAGTTCGCCAATAAAACTGAAATATTCATCGGGAGTGAGATAACCAATTGTAAAACTTTCGTCGATGTAGGCGCTGGTCAGCTCTTTCCACTCTTCCGATTTTGTTACCGGAATTTCGTTGATTAAAACCTTGCCTTTTGTGGCCCTGATTAAATCGAGCACCAATGAGAAAAATGTTGTTTTACCTGCGCCGTTGTTTCCCACCAGCCCAAAAACTTCACCTTTTTCAATTGTAAGTTCGGGTAAATTAAGAACGGTAGTACCGCTGTATGCTTTTTGTAAATTTATTGCTTGTATCATGACAATTTATAATTGATTAATGATTTTTTATTAATGGTGGTTTTTAAGTTGATTTATAAGCCGCTATCATTTTGTGTTTTCGCCTCAGGTATTGTTTTGTGAAATAGTCGATTAACCGGGGATGTAGAATAATTCCGATTAAACCGATTGCTCCTAAAATTATGTATGCCGCAATATTCCCAAAAGCGACAGCAAGTAGCCCGTAAACTGCCAGTGGCCCAAATAAAATTGGGAATGTGATAAGCCATTGGGTAGCTCCCATGCCCTGGTAATTGAACATGGCACGCTGGTCGAGGTCGATAGATTTCCGGCTGGTCAGACCAAGGCCAAAAATAACCCAGGTATTTACTCCAATATTGTACAACATTACAACAAAATGAATGTACAACACTTTGGGTGAAATAAACATATAACCCAGCGAAAGCAGGTAAAATACAAAGTTGGTAACGGCCATCAGGAAAAAGGCCGATTGAAGCACCTGTTTCATTTTAACATTTTGTGCCATAAGCAGCGGGTAGTAACGGCTGTGCCAGGCCGGGAAAAACTGTCCGTACATCATACTGAAAATACCCGTCATAAACATTCCGCCAAGCACAAAAATAAACTCAGGCATCTCCTGGTCGTAATCTTTGTAAATCAGCAGTCCATAGAAAATAAAAAGAACCGACATAATGGCTGTGGTTCGTGGTCGTTTGTTGCGGGCAATCATTTTTACTTCAAGCGATAGCATTTTACCATACTCGCCAACCTGGTTCAGCCACGAAAAATCGTGTGTGGTTCCTTCTTTCTTTTTTTGTGAAAGTTCGTCGATGTAAAAGCGGCTCCAAAGATAGCGGTGGTTAAGAATATAAAGTGCAAAAATGGCTATTGGGAAAATAACGATTGCCACCGGGTTGGCAATCACAAAATCGAACAACTTCCCAAAAGTAGAAGTGATGTCGAAAACTTCAAAATAATCGATGGCAAAAACACCGGCAGCCAAAGCCAGAAATCCGTAAAAGAAAATATTCGATTCGTTTGTCCGCCATTTAATATAAATTGCAAGGAAATGGTTTACAAAAATCATAAAAAAGAGTGATGCCAGCCATGCAACCAGAACCGGGGTTTCCAGTATGTTTACTGCTGATTTAAAGGTAAACGGCAACACCAGGAACAACGGCAGCACATTAAAAAAGTGCAGCATCGATTTGTTAAGCATGTACCTTGCAATTCTTTTTCGCTTTACCGGCAGAATAAGAAACGGCTGGAACCCGAATGTCGGCAGGTTTTGAATCATGATTCGTAAAACCAGTTCAAACCCAACGTAAATAAAAATAAGCGAGTTAAATGCTGAAATCTGCGATTGGCCGGGATAGGCTTTTTCGAGGTGCTCGCTCAGGTTAAATCCCATAAAAAGCGCTACAGCAGAAAAATAGATGGCAAGAAAAATAAGTATTCCTTTTGCCGCCATGTTTTTGTTAACCGTTGCCGAGCGCATAAATTCCCGCCAGGCGAAATAAATAAAGTTTCGTTTCATATTTCAATAATGAATACTGAGATGTTATGACCTTTTTGTTTGTATGTGTTTTCGGTTAAAATTACATTTTTATTCCAGAATATCGGTGAGCACCACCCCGTCTTTTAATCGTTTAACGTTTCCTTCAGAATCGAAAATTTCAACCACCGCCACGTAAACGCCCAACGGTTGTCGTTTCCCGGTCTCGTCTTCACCGTTCCAGGTAAATTCTTCTGCGGTGCCCAGTATGCTGTTTATCGCCAGGTGTGTTACCAATCGCCCGACTGAATCGAATATCCTGATATTTGTAATGTACCCCGGCTTGTCGAGTTGAAATTTGATAACATATTCATCGTTGTACCCATCGTTATTTGGCGAAAAGGATTCGGATTCAAAGGTTACCAGTGGTTTAGTTAAATCTTTATTTTCGAATTGTGAGTTTTGGTAGCCCGGTGTTCCGTAGCCCGATTCTGTTGAGGCTGAATGCCAGTTTGATTTGTCGTTCGTGTATACAGAAAATGAGATTCTTTCCAACGAAATTCCTTCTTCGTTGTGGAGCAAAGGGGAGTGCATTTTATCAGTATAAAAAAATTCGTCGATTACCTGCATTTCATTGTCAAGCAGCACCACATAATCTTCGTCGTTATTAAACGACGGGAACCTGCCCATTTGTAAAAAACACTCCGGACATTGAATGGTAAACCATGGAAAAACACCGTTGGTGTCTTTGGTCAAGGCCAGGTAAGTGTTGGATTCGAACAGCATTTTTTTATTTGAAAGTGTATAAACCTGGGTTAGTTCAAGGTTTTTATCGCGCGATGCCAGGTACAGTTTGTTTAACGGTATTTGTTTTTCAGAATTATTATAGATTTCAACATAATCGCTGCCATTGGTAACCGGATTAAAAAGCACTTCATTTATTAGAATATCACCCGGATTTATTACCACCGG
>JBDLJS010000170.1:0-3624 GCA_039714235.1 Bacteroidota bacterium
TCGTTTTCCGACAAAGAAAATTCGACCAAATTTGTGGTCCATTCAGAAATGTAATAATCTAATCTGGAATAACGGTAGCTGCTAAAGTGGTATTTACCCCTGGTAGGTCTGAAATTATTATTTGACAGGTATTGATAGTCAGTTGCCAGCCTAGCATCGTCAGACATTGATTCAGGAAGCATTTCAATGTCGTCAGTCCAGTAATCAGGCGTATTCGGATCCATCATGTGTACAATTCTCATATCCACGCGTGCCCAACCAGGATAAACCATATATGTATTTAACAAATCATACCAGGTTTCATCATCCATATAAATCTCGAAATCAGTAGCAAGGCCATTGTTAGTATAATTTAATACCCTGTTCCAGTCGATATTCTCTTTTTGAGCTTTGTTACGTAAATTTCCAACCATCATACGGGCACCCATGCTGTTTAAAAAGGCAACAAATCTTTCGTTGCTACCACCGCCGCCCGGCAGCCATGTTTCGGGTACCGATATTTGTTTGGTTGTTGCGAGTTCAATCGCCTCATCCAGTTTTTGCAACGCCCAGGTCATCCCTTGTTTGTAATCAACCGGATTTTCTCCAACCATCCCGTTTTCATCAGAGATCCAAACACGATCAAAAACCAATGACAAATAGCCAACGGAAAATGCCTGCCCTACTTTCCCCATTAGTAATACAAGATCTGCATCTTCATTTTCACTGCTAATTTCAGCGAATTTTATAAGTTCATTTGCATCTGCCAAAAGTTTATACAATCGATCAAAATAATTTTCAGTTGCTCTGCTATAAGGGTAATTGGAATTGTTGTTCCATGCTTTCCTCGGTTCGGAAGACATATTATTTACTCCAAACATTCCCCATGAACATGTAGCAACATCTGCCATCGTCTTTAACATCATTCCAGGCCCCACATATCCGTGAACAGTTAAATACCAACGATTTAAAATGGTCCCTGCATTGTTGAATAAAGGAGTTGTTTTTGCCAATATCTCGTCGCTGGGATGTTCCGGGTTTTCCACATTTAGGTTAAAAGAAAAATCTCCGCAGGAAGTTGTAAATAACAGAGATACGAACAATATCCAAAATACTTTCAAAAAATTCTTCATTAATAATAGATATCGAAAAGATTAGTTTGTTTTTCGCAACACAATGTACAAAAAAACAATCGCTTTTAATACTTAACATTTATTTTTAAGACACGCCTCGTGTGTTGTGACTGCCAACTATTCTTCACATTCAAATTGCTTTTTTTCTTTGCTAATTTCGTCGTACATTTGCACCTCAAAATTTTTGATTAGAAAAACATGGAAATTCCGAGCAAGTACAACCCGGCTGAGGTTGAAGATAAATGGTACAAATATTGGATGGATAACAAATATTTCCACTCCACACCCGACGAACGTGAACCATACACTATTGTAATTCCGCCGCCAAACGTAACCGGCGTTTTGCACATGGGGCACATGCTTAATAATACCATCCAGGATATTCTGGTGCGCCGTGCGCGTATGACAGGAAAAAATGCCTGCTGGGTACCCGGTACCGACCATGCATCAATTGCGACAGAAGCAAAGGTGGTGAATAAATTAAATGCTGAAGGAATTGACAAGTACGACCTCTCGCGCAAGGAATTTTTGAAACACGCCTGGGAGTGGACAGACAAACACGGCGGAATCATCCTTGAGCAGCTGAAAAAACTGGGCGCTTCGTGCGACTGGGACCGCACGGCTTTTACCATGGACGAAGCCCGAAGCGAATCGGTAATAAAAGTTTTTGTCGATCTGTTTAACAAAGGTATGGTTTACCGCGGGGTACGAATGGTAAACTGGGATCCTGCTGCAAAAACTGCCCTTTCTGACGAAGAAGTGATTTATAAAGAGATGCAGGGCAAACTATATTATCTGAAATACCAGATTGAAGCCCCCCTTAATCCCCCCGAGGGGGGAGAAAAAAATCCCCTGTATAAGACTGCTCGTAAATCGGAATATGAGTTATTAAAAAAGAATGCAAAAAATTTACGTCGCTTTTCAACCGAAGCTGAAAGCGTGTTGTGGGAAATGGTGCGTGCAAATAAATTGGGGGAAAAATTTAGAAGGCAGCATATTATCAATGATATTATTGTAGATTTTGTTTGCCTTTCAAAAAAACTTGTTGTAGAAGTTGATGGTGGATATCATAATAACCCTGAAACTCAAAAATTGGATAAACTTAAAACTGATATTCTTAATGAATTAGGCTATAAAGTTATTCGATTTACAAATGATGAAGTTTTAATTAACATTGATGCTGTAATCAAATCTATCCAAGAAGCACTTAAAAGCTCCCCCCACGGGGGAGTTGAGGGGGCTTCTTATATTACGATAGCCAC
This sequence comes from Bacteroidota bacterium, assembly GCA_039714235.1. Taxonomy (GTDB): domain Bacteria; phylum Bacteroidota; class Bacteroidia; order Bacteroidales; family Prolixibacteraceae; genus Draconibacterium. The sequence continues at coordinate 2,375 of JBDLJS010000170.1, forward strand.
CACCCGCCCGGAAACGATTTTAGGCGATACAGCAGTTTGTATAAATCCCAATGACGAACGTTTTACTCACCTGAAAGGGAAACGTGTTCTGGTGCCGCTTATCAACCGCTCCATCCCGATTATTGAGGATGAATATGTGGATATGGAATTTGGTACCGGCTGTTTGAAAATTACGCCTGCCCACGATATTAACGACTACGAAATTGGTATGCGCCACAACCTGCCCACCATCGACATTTTTAACGATAACGGGACGTTGAGCGAAAAAGCTGAGATTTTTATTGGCGAAGACCGTTTTGATGTACGCGATAAAATTGTTGCTGAACTTGAAAAAGCAGGAAACCTTTCAAAAGTAGAAGACTATACCAACAAAGTAGGTTTTTCGGAAAGGACGGATGTGATTATCGAACCAAAACTTTCGGCACAGTGGTTTCTGAAAATGGAAGAGCTGGTAAAACCTGCGCTGGAGAATGTAATGAACGATAACATTCAGTTCCACCCTTCGAAATTTAAAAATATTTACCGCCACTGGATGGGCAACATCAAAGACTGGTGTATAAGCCGTCAGTTGTGGTGGGGACACCAAATACCTGTTTATTATTTGCCTGATGGGACTTTTGTTTGTGCTGAAACACCAGAACAAGCGCTGAAGCAGGCAAAAGAAAAATCGGGGAACAGTGATTTAACTTCAGCTGATTTAAAACAGGACGAAGATGCTCTTGACACCTGGTTCTCGAGCTGGTTGTGGCCTATTTCTGTTTTTGATGGTATAAACAATCCTGAAAACGAGGAGATAAAATATTATTACCCATCGTCAGACCTGGTAACTGCACCCGATATTATTTTCTTTTGGGTGGCACGTATGATCATCTCAGGTTATGAGTACCGCGATGATCTCCCATTCAAAAACGTATATTTCACCGGAATGGTGCGCGACGAGCAACGCCGGAAAATGTCAAAACAGTTAGGTAACTCGCCCGACCCGCTTGATTTGATTGCCAAATATGGTGCCGACGGTGTTCGTGTTGGCATGTTGCTTTGTTCTCCTGCAGGAGGCGATTTGCTTTTCGACGAGGGCCTGCCACAACAGGGAGCTGGTTTTTCAACAAAAATCTGGAATGCTTTCCGTTTGGTAAAGAACTGGGAAGTTGCCAACAATATTGAACAACCGGAACACTCGAAACTGGCCATCGAATGGTTCAGAAATAAACTGGGTGAAGTGGTTGAAACCTTAAATTCCCAGTTCGACA
>JBDLJS010000171.1:0-3580 GCA_039714235.1 Bacteroidota bacterium
CATTAAATAAAAGTTCCAATGCATGACTTGACTTAATGCCTTGTTTTCGACAAGTCGACAGATAACTCCGGACCAAACAGAAGATCTTGGCACCATCTATGGATCGAAAACATCCCGATATCTTCTGCTGAACTTTTGTCATTCGGATATCGTTTTCACCCAAATTATTGGAGAAAGGAACCAAAACATTTTCCATAAATCTGAGCGTATCATTTTCGTAGTCCTTGAGCCGCTCCAGTAAATTTCTGGATTTCGATTTCTTGATCCGACCTCTTTTGCCTTTTTTCTTTGGTCGGACAGGCTCTGGACACTCAATTTCACCATTTTTTATGATTTCCCGGTATTTGAGCCGGTATTTTCGGGCATTGACTGCATCCACCGCGCCACCGGCATCGATAACCTTGTTGTTGATCGTTATAAGCAGGTTGCCCAGATCTTGCGCCCATTTCTGATTATCCTGCTCAAATGCCCTGGTCAATTCTCTCAAATGGTGGGCGTTGCACAGCGCGTGGGTACAATCGATTTTATAGTATGGCTTCCAATGGTCATGGCACAGTGTACCTTTGAACTCGGGTAAAATACCCATATCGTTCATCGCATCCAATCCCCGCTTTTCATGGGGGTGATAAAATGTCCAGTCATTATTGGACACACAGTGTAGCCAGTGGCGTTTGCCGCCGATATTTATGCCCGTCTCATCGGCATGTGCTAAATCTGAAGCGGCCAATTTGTTTTTAACATGGTTCTCAAAATCAGCCAACAACCGGAAGGCTTTCATGTTAAAGTTGAATATCGACCCTTCGCTTATCGGTATATGAAGTTGGTCGGCAAAGTAATCTTGTATCCGGTTATAAGGGATAAGCTGAAATTGCGACATATAGACCGAATGCGCCTTGAGACCTGTCCCATACTGAACCGATTTTGTGATACCCTCGGGAAAAGAGGCAATAAATTGTTTACCATTGGCATCTTCGAGTATCTGGGCCCGGTATTCGGTCACGACTCTGGAGATATCGATATCAAACACTTGGCGTGACTCAAAACCCACCTGCCGGTATTGCCCAGCCGGCAGTTTACGCCGATCGATTTTTATCTCTTTAATTTTATCAGGGTCATCAATCTTTTTTAGTGTTGTGCCGACATGGCCTTTTTGGCCACCTGGTTTTTTACCCGTTTTACTTTTGGTTTTCTTTTTTCTATTTGGATCGGTCGATGGTGGTTTACTGCTATTTGTGCTATTTAAATTTAAACGATTGGCAAGCAAGGAGATTATCAGGATCATTATCTCGAACATTGATTGAGAGGCAGCTGACAGATTCTTGTCTTCATTAACAAGCCGTCGCGCCTTTTCAATGGTGGCCTCTATATCAATGTTTTCGATCTTCATCCGGTTCCGTTCCTGTGTTATTGACTGAATTCACTATAACACAGGTTTTGAAACCGTGTTTTTTCGTCCTGAAATAGCTCCTGCCGCCCTCTAAATAAAAGGTCGAAAGGGATGATGGGTTTGTTTGGAAAGCCCCCCACAAACAGCTGTAGAGGGACTATATGCCAGGCATATTCAAAACTGTCACCCTTAAGTAATTTGTCGAATTTTTCAATAAAACCTTGTCAAGTACTTTTTACTACTTTTACCACTTTTTTTGTCGTTTTTTTGCTGGGTAGTTACAAATAAAGAACACAATGGACCTTCACATTAGAAAAATATTACAAAATTTCGGACTTAAGATGAGCCGAGTTTACAGGCCTTCGGATGCCATGCTGGCCCAAGTCTATGTCGTGGATGATCAATTCATCCTGCGGTCCAGACCATATGAATCGGATACACCGGTTCGTTTTGCTCCCGAGTGCAACCTATGCGACCAAGTGGCAAGGGTTACCGGTTTCCGCTTTCCAGATGTAGCAAACGAACTTGTTTTTATTGAAAAACCTAATAAAGCAATAAAGCCATGGAAACAATGGGCTTTTCCTGTAGAAGATGAATATGGGTGGGAGCAAAATATTGATTGGAATATCTGGTTCGACTCAAAAACATTAGCTCCCGCTTATGATCACGAAAAATATATTCTACATTCATTTAACGAAAAATTAAACAAGAGATATAAAGCAGAGGAAATCGAAAAAGGAGTAGTTAGATTTTACAATGCAGCCGATAATTTACCACCGGTGGGTTGGGTTTTGGTTGTAAAAGGTCGCAAGCAAAAAAATCGTCTATCTCCTGCAATTCACTTGTTCCATAATAAGAATATTAAACTCGAAAATGTAACAGTACATCATGCTGCCGGGATGGGGTTAATTGCCGAAAGATGTGATAATGTAACTCTTGATGCATTTAATGTATTATTGCCCGAAGGAAAAAACAGATACATAACAACTACTGCCGATGCAACCCATTTCGTAAACTGTAAAGGCCTGATAAAATACGATAATTGTCATTTTGAAAATATGCTCGACGATGCAGCAAACTTTCATGGTATTTATGTAAAAGTTGAAGATTTGGTAGATGATTATACCATAGGAGTAAGGCGCATGCACGGACAACAAACAGGATTTCAGTTTGCCGAAAAAGGTGATGAAATTCGTTTGAGCAACAATAAAACAATAGAAAGCTATGCAACATTGAAAGTTGTAGAAGCAACAGAATATAACGAAGAATATATGACCCTTCGTTTCGATAAAAAAGTTAGCGATATTTTGCAGAAAAATTCTGTAGCCGATAATATTAGCTGGCAGACAGATGTTGAATTTAAAAATTCATCGGTACGCCGAAACAGAGCCCGAAGCATACTTGTTTCTACGGCAGGAAATGTATTAATCGAAAATAATGATTTTAGCGAGTGTACACATATTAGTATGCTTTTTGAAGGCGATGCTCAGTTTTGGTACGAATCGGGACCTGTGAAAAATGTAGTTATCAGAAATAATCATTTTAAAGATTTTGGATTAGGAGCCGGATACGGTCCTCTGGTTCAAATTACTCCACGTGTAGAATTTGAAGGAAAACCGACATCATATTATCATAAAAATATATATTTCGAGAATAATACCATCGAAGCATTTACACGATTGGTGCTTAGAGCCGAATCGGTTGAGAATATGGTGTTTAAGGGGAACATAATAAAACAGAGCAAGGACTATCCGTTTTTGATATTGGGAACAGACAAAGATGCATTCACCTTTAAAAACTCGAAGAATATTACAATAAAGGATAATAAATATTTATTAAAGGATAAGGCCAACATTGTAAAAGAGCAATGTGTTGATGTGAAAGTTAAAAGAAACAAAGGAATAAAATAAAGAGAAGAATATGAAGGTAGTTTTTAAATATCTAATGGTATTATCGGTGTTATTTACAATAAGCAGTTGTGATAAAGACGAACCCGTAAAACCACAACCATACGATGGAGAAACAAAAGAGCAATGGCTTGCTCATGAGTATAGTTTTGAAAGTACAAATACCTATGAAAAGAGTTTCTATGATGTAGATATTGATATGATTTTTACTCACGAAGACGGAACAGAACTAAAAGTTCCGGGTTTTTGGGATGGTGAAAATATATGGAAAGTACGTTTTGCTCCT
>JBDLJS010000172.1:0-3565 GCA_039714235.1 Bacteroidota bacterium
GGTACAAATAAGGTACATTTGTAATAAAAATTTCTTAATATCTTACTAAAGATTATTTTAATAAGGCTTGATTTGTTAGAGTGAAACTTTACTTCATCGCTACAATTAGAGAATTCTTTTCTATTATTAATGCTGAACTTTTAAATGTGGCTTTCGCTACTTCACCATCTTTTTTCCTAAAATTCTAAACAATAAAAGACAAAAAGGTGTTTTAATTATAGTTATCCAATTGTAAAACTAAAATTTAAGGTTATGAATTACTCAATTTTACTTAGGTTGGTTGTTATAATTTTAGCAATCACCATTGTTTCCTGCCAAGAGTCTGACGACGTGTACACAACTGATGCGGTTGAAGATGTTTCATTAAAATCGGCACATAAAGCCACAGGCTTTGTTCATGGTATTGTAGTAGATATTGATGGAATGGATTATTATTTTGCTGGAGCTCCGGACGGACCAAATGGAGAATTTGATGTCCCTGGGCACTCTTGGGTACAGTCTGGTCCTGATAAAGTAGTTGGTAAGCACTATAATACAGGACCCTTTGGTGCTCCAAAATGGTGGTCGTCTGATGCGGAAGATGGCGACCTGCTTTATATTGTCCATGGAATAATAGATGAGTGGACAGAAATGAAAGCAGAACATTATGCAAAAAGGGGATTCGTTCATTATCATGAGTTTATTAAAGTGAATGGAGGAGAATTACATCCTCACAAGGTTGTTTGGTTAAAACATACTGCCGTTACTTCATTTACATTGGATGGAGGTCCAGGACAACCAAATCCACCTTATGAACACATGGTGAAACCGGGTGTAGATTTTATGTTTCCTAACAATTACATGAATCCATATCACCCAGACGATGGAGGACATTAACGAATCAGGAGGTTTTTTCAACCTCCTTTTTTTCTTCCCCATTTTGGTATAAATTTGAAAAATGAGCCATTCTGAATTACATATTAAAAACATGGTCTGCCCCCGCTGCATAAAAGTTGTTAAGGATGAATTTGACAAATTGGAAATTCCTGTTAAGCAAATAGAGTTGGGTAAAGTCACAACAAACACTGAATTAAATACTGTGCAAATTGATTCAATAAGAAAGGTTTTAGTTGAAAATGGTTTTGAATTAATTGATGACAAAAAGAGCAAGCTGATTGACAGCATTAAAACCTTGATAATAGAAAAAATCCATCATTCAAAAGACAACTCAGAAGCCATTAATAGTTCTGACCATATCGCCAGAGAAATTGGCTACGATTATTCCTATTTAAGCAACCTCTTTTCATCGGTTGAGGGCATAACTATTGAAAAATATATTATAAATCAAAAAATTGAAAAAGTAAAAGAATTGCTTGTTTACGATGAGCTGACTTTAAACGAAATTTCTTATCAGCTTGGATATAGCAGTGTTCAACATCTCTCCAGCCAATTCAAAAAAGTTACAGGTTTAACGCCTTCACACTTTAAAAAATTAAAAGAAAACAAGAGAAAACCTCTGGATAGTGTATAATCCAAAAATGTTATAATTCTTCTCCAAAATTATATAAAACAAATACCAGGCTTTATTCGTTTATTTGTAATAAGTTTAAATAAGATGATAAAAAAAGCAAGTCATATAATTCTTTCAATGTTGTTGTTAATTTCAACAACCGGGCTTGCTATTTCAAAGCATTATTGTGGAGGTGAGTTAATCTCAACTTCTCTTTTTGTTGAGGGTGGCTCATGCTGCGATTCAGACGATTGTTGTAAAAACGAAACGGAAATTTTTCAGTTAGATGAAGATTTTTCGGTTTCAACTTCTTTGGCAATTCCTGAATCAGTACAGATTGATTTGTTAGCAATCTCATTGGTGGTCTTCAATTTAAATATTGAAGAAAATTCAATTGCTGATGATTACATATTAATAGATTCGCCACCACCACCAAAAATTCAGACCTCCCTTGCCAAAAGGCAAATTTATCTTTTATGATTTTACAAACATTAATGTAGGGCTATGGCAGTTATCATGGCATAAATGCGTGTGCATTTAATTAATGTTTGAAGTAGAATCATAATAGAAAATCATGTTGAATAAAATCATAAAGTTTTTTCTTGAAAACAAACTGGTTACTTTTTTAGTGCTTATTATTTTCATTAGCTGGGGAATTATAAACTCTCCATTCGGGTGGGATATTGGCATCCTGCCCTCAGACCCTGTTCCGGTAGATGCAATACCTGATATTGGCGAAAATCAGCAAATTATTTATACCGAATGGGCTGGTAGGTCGCCACAGGATATTGAAGACCAGATTTCGTATCCGCTTACCACATCATTGTTAGGGATACCTGGTGTTAAAACCATTCGCAGCAATTCTATATTTGGTTTATCAAGTATCTATATCATTTTTGATGAAGGTGTTGAGTTTTACTGGAGTAGAACACGCATTCTTGAAAAACTTAATTCTTTGCCTCCGCGTACTTTGCCGGAGGATGTTACTCCTGCTTTGGGGCCAGATGCCACTGCATTAGGTCAGATTTTCTGGTACACTTTGGAAGGGCGTGATAAAGATGGAAATCCTTCCGGAGGCTGGGACCCGCATGAGTTGAGAACCATTCAGGATTTTTACGTGCGTTATTCATTAACCTCAGCTAAAGGTGTTGCAGAAGTAGCCTCAATTGGAGGTTTTGTTAAGGAATACCAAATAGACATTGACCCTAACGCCATGAAAGCGCATGGGGTTAATGTATCGCAAATAATGGCTGCCGTTAAAAACAGCAATCTCGATGTGGGTGCACGAACCATTGAGTTTAACCGTGCCGAGTATTTGGTCAGGGCATTGGGTTATATTAAAAACCTCAAAGACCTTGAAAAAAGTGTTGTAGTTGTAAAAGATAATGTACCAATCCGCATTAAAGATGTGGCAAAAGTAAACTTTGGTCCATCTACCCGACGAGGCGGCTTGGATAAAGGAGGCGCAGAAGCTGTTGGTGGTGTAGTTGTTGCACGTTATGGCGCAAATCCTCTGCATACTATCGACAACCTTAAAGAAAAAATAGCTGAAATAGAACCGGGCTTACCATCAAAAACATTGGCGGATGGAACTGTTTCAAAAGTTACCATCGTTCCTTTTTACGACCGTACAGGTTTAATTAAAGAAACACTTGGAACCCTTGAAGAAGCTATTTCTCTTGAATTGTTAATCAGTATTCTGGTGGTTATAGTTTTGGTATTTAACCTAAGGGCTTCGTTCCTAATTTCAAGTTTGTTGCCAATTGGAGTATTAATAACTTTCATCACCATGCGTCGTTTTGGTGTTGATGCTAATATAGTTGCACTATCGGGAATTGCTATCTCAATTGGTGTTATGGTTGATGTGGGTGTAGTTTTTACCGAAAATATTATACGGCATATCGAGCTACCTGAAAACCTCGGAGCAAAAGGGAAAAAACTTCTAAATGTGGTTTATACCGCTACAACAGAAGTTGCAGGTGCAGTAATAACTGCCATTTCTACAACCATTGTTAGTTTCTTACCTGTCTTTGCCATGGAAGCAGCAGAAGGTAAATTATTTAAGCCACTGGCTTT
>JBDLJS010000173.1:0-3559 GCA_039714235.1 Bacteroidota bacterium
TGGATATATCAAACAAAAATAAATCCCTTTTGTTCCTTATATCCCATCTTACATCATAACCCCTGAACTTCGCTGTTAAAGCGGCTGCAAAAGTAAACACTTCTTTCTTTCTCGCAAACTTTTTACACAAAAAATTAACAAGCAAAATACCTGCACACATACAACTTTCTAATAATCAAAAATCTAATCCTTCAAAAAAAATAATACTGGCAGATACTTATTATACCCAAGCTAAAAGAATAATGACACTATATTCTTTATACTTTATTTCAATTTGCGTCGCTTTTATTATTAAGGTTATTCATAAATTATTGTAAATTCGCCATCAAACTAAAACTGAATTACTGTGTCGAAAAATCTTGTAATAATACCGACTTACAACGAAAAGGAAAACGTTGAAAAGATGATTAGAAAAGTATTTTCGCTTGAAACTGCTTTTCATTTGTTAATTGTTGAAGACAGCTCACCTGACGGGACGGCCGAAATTGTTAAGAAACTACAAAAGGAATTTTCTGAAAAGCTTCACATACACGAAAGAAAAGGAAAACTTGGATTGGGAACTGCATACATTGCCGGTTTTAAATGGGCTTTGGAAAGGGATTATGACTTTATTTTTGAGATGGATTGCGATTTCTCGCACAACCCGGATGATTTGGAAAGACTTTACGAAGCTGCCGTTAATGGTGCCGATGTTGCCATTGGCTCGCGTTATATTACAGGTATTAATGTTGTAAACTGGCCTCTGGGAAGGGTTCTAATGTCGTACTTTGCATCAACTTACGTACGAATTGTAACCGGAATGAAAGTTAGGGATACAACTGCAGGATTTAAATGCTACCGAAGAAAAGTTTTGGAAACCATTGATTTAGACGAAATTAAACTAATTGGATACGGGTTCCAGGTTGAAATGAAATTTACAGCGTACAAATTTGGATTTAATATTCAGGAAGTATCGATAGTATTTACCGACCGACAGGAAGGAACTTCGAAAATGAGCGGCGGTATTTTTAACGAAGCTCTCTGGGGCGTTTTAAAAATGAAAATGAGGAGTTGGTTTAGAAAATACGAAATGAAGGATTAAAATTGAACGTAATATTACTATTTGAGGCTGCCGTGTGCAGCCTTTTTTGTTTTTCATGAACAAAACGATTTTGGAATTGATTAACTTTGTTAAAAATCCGGGATTATGAAGACTTTAATAAAAAATGCAACGATTATTAACGATGGACTGAAGTTTAAAGGAAGTGTGTTTATTGATGGGGAAAAGATTTCTAAGGTATTCCCTCATGTAATCCCTGCTGATTTAGATTTAAAGAATGTTGAAATAATTGAGGCAAAAGGGCTTTACCTTATACCAGGTGTAATTGATGACCAGGTTCATTTTAGGGAACCGGGGCTTACCCACAAAGCAGAAATTGCTACCGAAAGCCGTGCAGCAGTTGCCGGAGGTGTTACTACATACATGGAGATGCCCAACACGAATCCGCAAGCCGTAACCCAAGAACTACTTCAGCAAAAATACGACCGGGCAGCTGAGGTTTCGGCAGCAAACTACTCGTTTTACATGGGTGCTACCAATGATAATCTTGAGGAGGTTTTGAAAACTGACCCCACAAAAGTTTGCGGAATTAAAGTTTTTATGGGCTCATCAACCGGGAATATGCTGGTTGATGACGAGAAAGTGCTTTCTGAAATCTTTAAGAATGCTCCAACACTGGTAGCTACTCATTGCGAAGACGAGGCCACTATTCAGAAAAATACCGAGATTGCAAGACAACGTTATGGCGAAAATGTACCAATATCGAGGCATGCACATATTCGCAGCGACGAAGCCTGCTACAAATCATCGTCGAAAGCGGTTGAACTGGCTTCGAAATTTGATACACGGCTGCATGTATTACATTTGTCGTCGGCAAAAGAGATGAGCTTGTTTTCTTCCGGGAAAGTAGCAGATAAAAAAATTACAGCCGAAGTGTGTGTTCACCACCTCTGGTTCGACGAACGGGACTATATTAATTACGGAACCCGCATAAAATGGAACCCTTCGGTAAAATGCCCAACAGATAAAGAGGCGCTCTGGGAGGCTTTGCTTTCTGATAAAATTGATGTAATTGCCACCGACCATGCCCCTCACACATTGGAAGAAAAAAACAATACTTATTTTAAAGCTCCGTCGGGAGGCCCGTTGGTTCAGCACTCGCTGGTGGCCATGCTCGAATTCAGCAAAAGAGGATTTATTCCCGTTGAAAAGGTTGTTCAGAAAATGTGCCATGCACCTGCCGATCTTTTCAGAATAAATAAACGGGGATATATTCGCGAGGGGTATTTTGCCGACCTGGTTTTAATCGATCCACACAACCACTGGACTGTTTCGCCTGAGAATATTTTGTATAAATGCTGCTGGTCGCCCTTTGAGGGAACTGAATTCTCGAATAAGGTGGTTACTACCTTTGTAAACGGGAAGAAAATTTATAGTGAAAATAAATTTATTGATTCCATCAATAGTAAGAGAATTGAGTTCTCATACTGATTAATTTTACAATTCTTTATGTAAAGTATTGACTTCTTAAACTCTTTTCCATAACTTGTACTATTCTAAATACAGAATCAGTTAAGGACGAATAACACAATATATTTTTATTATTAGTGATAAAACCAGTGAATAAACTCAATTATTTAATCATAAAAAAACCTTTTATTATGAAAAAACAACTCCTTTTTATTTTTGCATTGGTGGGATTAACACTTGTTTCAAATGCACAGGTGCCTGAAGCATTCAACTACCAGGCAGTAATCCGTGATAATTCAGGTGCTGTAATTGCCAACCAAAATGTTTCGTTAAAGATTAGTATCCTGCAAAATTCGGCAACAGGTAGTGCTGTTTATGCCGAAACACATTCGGCAACCACAAACAATTTTGGGTTGGTAAATTTAAAAATCGGGCAGGGAACTGTTGTAAGCGGAGTTTTTAGTCCCGGAGGCTGGGGTGTTACCAGCCATTTCCTAAAAGTTGAAGTTGACCCGGCAGGAGGCAGCAGTTATATTCACATGGGCACCTCGCAACTACTTTCGGTACCTTACGCTTTTCATGCCAATACGGTAGAAAACGACCAGGTTGACGATGCCGATGCCAATGCCACAAACGAACTTCAGACAATGAGCCTTAGCGGCACGCAGTTAACTTTATCGGATGGTGGAGGAACGGTTAACCTGCCAAGTGGAGGAACAAGTCTCTGGACGAAAAACGGCGATGAAATTTATTACAACAATAATGTTGGTATCGGGACAACAAATCCGGCTTTTGAGTTGGATATTTCAGATGCATCATCAGCTGCTTATGCAAGAATTCAGTCGACTGCAAATAATGCTTCACTTATAATAGAAAGGGCACCAACCGGAGATATGGCCTCAACCATTTACAAAACCGGTGGGGCCAATTCGTTTTATGCCGGGTTACTGGGCTCAAGCAGTTATAAAATATCAACAACAAACCCTGTTTTAAACGGGCTGGAAGTTGAAATAGACGGGGATGTTAATCTTTCGGACAATCTGTTTCTGG
>JBDLJS010000174.1:0-3513 GCA_039714235.1 Bacteroidota bacterium
TGTATGTGGAAGTTCTCGTAAATGAGCAGTAGCACGATATTTTGAAGCAAAATCATTATATGCCCTTCCAACTGAATCTTCGGAAAGATCCAATACCTTAGCTGCCTCATTTGTGGGAACTTCATGCTCCCATGCATAAAGGAGATAATCCAGCTTATCAAATGAAATCCTGAAAAAAAACTCCTGATCGCTTACAGGAAGACTAAATGTATCAGGACTGGGTTGACGATCAATAATTTCCGGAATTACTTCGAGATAGTCGGAAAGTTGGTATATTTGATTTTTGTATAGATGAGTAAATGGCTCAATATCAGTACCTCCATCACCATATTTGCAGAAATCTCCCAATATAAATTCAGTGCGGTTGGTGGTTCCGGTAACAAGAAGATTACGTCTTTCTGCCTCTGCATAAAGATGCAACATCCGGGCCCTGATTTTAATATTTGCAAATGATGTTATGGTGAGAAGTTCATCCAGACTCAACCGTTTACTCTTTAATTCGCCATCTGGCATTTGAACCTGAAGACGATAAAAGGTGAAACTGGCTCGCTCCAGAAGATCTGTAGGAAGGATTATATTATATTTATATCCAGGCCTATATTCGGGAATCAACTTTTGGAGAAATTCATCTCGCCATTTATACTTAACAATACTATCTACAGTGGAAGTGATATCGATTTGGCGGTGCTCTATTCCTAACGCTTGAGCATGTTTTATTGCATATTCACTGCTAATTGGATTAGACTCTGATTCAGGAAGGACAAGTCCTGTTACCTTTTCCTTTCCTATTGCATGAACTGCAACAGCTGCTAAGCAGGCAGAATCGATACCGCCGCTTAATCCAATTATCACACCAGTTTTACGAAAAGCACTTACTTGACCCACAATAAACTCTGAAAGTTGTTCTAATTCCTGAGCCGGGTCTAATTTTAATACATTAAGGTTGAAATTCATAAGATAACTCCGTTTAAAGTTAATATTTTGGTGCAGGCTTTAGTAATTTAAATCATTTTCGGACAAAAGGACCTTCCAATCCATCTTCTCGGTATTACTCAAAATAGACAAGTTGATATCATGTTTTAAGGATTTCGATAAATCTCTATTCATACCCATCGCATAAAACTGTGGGTAAAAATCAATATTCAGCAATTTGTATTTTGCTAAACTATCTGAGTTAATTACACTCTGCAATATAGGCCGGTCATAAGCAACTGCTTCAATTCTGTTTTCATCCAATGCATTCAGTAATTCCGCAATCCCGGTAAATGTCTTTTTATTAGTATAGAAATTTGTTTTTAGCCATTCATCCGTCCCGGATTCTCCAATCGTACCAATTTTTTTTCTCTTGAAATCTTCTATTGCATTATTAACTGAATCTATTTGATATAGTGTTAAGGCTGAAGCTATACTCGCTGTAAGTCCTGAGATGATGATGATTGCCGTGAACATCCATATTAATGCAATCATTCTTCCTACAACTGTTTGTGGCGACTTATCTCCATATCCTACGGTTGTCATAGTAACAGCAGACCACCAAAACCCACTCCACAAACCTTTTAAACCATTATCAAACTCTGTCTTATTGGTTCGCCTTTCAAAAATCCAAACCAAAAATCCAAAAATCAGGATTACTATCACAAGAGCTCCTAATGCCCGGAAAAATGCCAAAGAGAAAAATGCCTTTATAAAATCTAAGGTTTTTCTTTTTGTGGAAATATTTTTTTGAAGTATCGAAGAGTGAGCAATATAGTAAGGCGAGGTGAAATCTATCTCCCCTGAGCGTTCACTTGTTATTGTAAGTGGTGACAGACTTACATCAACACTACCATTTGCTATTCCCTTTAATAGATTATCTAAAGACAGCTCCACATATTTATAGGTTATATCATTTTCTTCAACAACCTTTTCCCAAAGCCAAACAGATGGTCCTGTTAATATGCTATCCTGTTTTATCACAAAAGGAGGAGATACTTTATACCCCACAGTGATGGTATCGCTATTTTCGGAGTAAACATTTACCGCTGTAAAAACCAGCATTAAAATTACCAGCCTAAATTTCATATCCTTTGTTTTATTTATCATAATTTGCTTATTCTCTTTATAAAAAGTAACAACACTAAATGATTATAGTACAGTTCATTGTCAAAGACAGATTCTTCCTATTTCAGAAATTAAAACAGAATCTCTATTTCACAATGGTTTCGGGCTTTTGCCAGACACCACACCACGTATAAATAGTAAGAAGGGGACAAAACATATGAACCCCATAACAAAGACCACTATAACATCAATCAGAGGAAAAGGTGCACCAGTCATGAATGGCTGTAACACCAGGACAATAATCAACCCAACGAATAGCATACTTGCTTGAAAAAGCAAGCCTAAACCACTCACATACCCAAACTGTTTGCGCTGCCAGAGTAGTATCCCACCAACTATCCAAGCAGGCGCGACTAAAAAGTCTGTAGAGAGAAGGGCCAGTTCAGTTCCGGTAATAGTTATCTGGCTGATGTGCGCATTAACCATCGTACTGATAGAACGTACAAAAAACAGAGAGCCCAGCCCAGCCAGAATCCCGCCAGAGAGACGCTCCGGCACAGCATCGGTAAGTCGTTGTCGAACCAGACCCCCGTTAATACAGGTAAGCAACCCGATGAGAGAAAATAGACTCAGTGTCACCAAAGCCAGGTCCAAAAGGTATTCCACGTTGAACGGCATAGCAAAGAGGTAGATTATGTAGTTGTACAACACAAAAAAAAGCGCACCAGGCCAAAAAAGCAGTCCAATCAACCTACCGCGCCAAGTAAGCCACATCGAAACAAGAAGAATGGGAAGTCCGATAAGGAGAACGACCACATCGTTGGGTAAAAACGCCCTAACTAACTCGTCTGTAGGATAGAGGGTTTCCTGATACAAAAGACCTGCAACTGAGGCAGCTGCCATCAGTATGGCGACAACTAAAGAAAGCGCATAATAGATTGTGAGATTGCGCATATTTTGCAAACCGAAGACACTATCTTGTTTTTCTCTAATTTCCTTCATATTCTTGATGTAAGAATCTTAGACTGGAAAGCCCCCTAACGGGCTGGCGGGTGAGCCGCGAGCTTTGCATTTTCCGCGAAATGTGTGCCACGTGTCACGGTCTGCTTTAGCGGCTTGTTATGTTGCATAGTCTGTTTTTATTCGCTCGACTTCCAGTGTCGATAAATAAACTCAAGTCCACTTCGCCAGTTAGGTATAATATTAGTTTCATGGCTCCGAGTCTTTTCAATATCAAATTTTAAATCGAGCTTTTCCAATGCCTTTTGGTCTAGTAAATCACGAAATGAAATAAAGGATTCGAGTTGATCTGTTCGATCATTATCTCCCATGGAAGCATACAATGTCGCTTTCTTAATTAATTCGAGATGTTTAATGGTGAGATCATTATCATTATAGAAATCAAGTCTGTATGGACTTCCAGAGATGTAACAATCAAAATAAAGATGTTCTTTAAGAAAGGCATATATCACG
>JBDLJS010000175.1:0-3446 GCA_039714235.1 Bacteroidota bacterium
TGTAAAATTCCATTGGGTACTTGTACCACCATCGCAGTTAGGATTGACCCGTACGGTTATAACGGGCGAAAATCCAGAAAGATTTAATCGAACACTTTTATTTTCGCCTACGCATCCCGAATTAAAAATTGTACGTCCCCCATTTGTGATAATTATTTGATCTTCTTCAGTAAAAGTTTGATAATCAAACATGAAGCTGCCAAAGCTTTGTCCCAGGTCAATGGTGTGTTCTTCCGGTGTATTGGCGCCGGCTTGTTGCTGGTCGTTGCAATTACTTTGGTGCCTGACTGGTTGTTGCTGGTTCATGGCTGAGTTTATAGTATTTCCCGATACTGATGGATATCCGGTTGGCATTGCCGGGTTATTTCCATTTACTGCATTCATAATATCCATAGTCACATTTAATATGCCCCCCCAGTCAACAGTCGGCTTTTTTGGAATCGGGACACAAGCCGTTTGATTCCTGTTCCATTGATAGCCTGGCATACAATCGCATACTGTTTCGTTTAATACAGGGTCGAATACAGGACGTGAATTAGGCAGGTGGGAACAGTCGAATTGAGGTTGCTGTTGCTGCTGTTGTTGCATTAACTTTTCACACGCAGTATAATCAGCATTCCATTGGTATCCGGGTAAACAATCACAATAAGCCTGTTGGCTCACCGGGTCCCAAATGGCTTCTGTATTTGGATAACCCGAACAATCGGTATTTTGTAATACTGCCAGCGATTTAGATATACATTTAGTATAGTTTTCATCCCATTCGTACCCGGGTAAACAGTCGCAAATTACCTCTTCATTAACCGGATCCCATATTGGTTGTGTATTCGGATATTGAGAGCAATCTGTTTGGGCAACCTGTATATCTTGTTTTGATAAACATTGGGTGAAGTCTTCGTTCCATTCATAGCCAGCTATACAGTCGCAATACGGTTCGTTGCTGCTGTAATCCCATTTTGGTTCGGTATTTAGCCATTGCGAACAATCTGAATTATCGAGTATTGCCTGAACGTTGGGTACACATTTTTTTTGTGCAGGATCCCAGGTGTGGTATGGATCGACACAACTGCAAATAACCTGCTGGGATACAGGATCCCACTCGGCAACAGCCCCTTGTACGTTTGCGCAATCGGCCTGGCTTAGCAGGCAATTGATATCCTGAACACAGAGACCTGTTGAAGGATCTGTAGTAAATCCTGTTTTACAAACACAAGTATATTTTTGTAGTGCTTCGTCCCAATACTTTTCAGAATTTGGATCGGTACAGATAATTTCTGACGAGTCATTGTTTGCAATTTCTACACATTCATCAGATTCATTCTTTTTATAACCTTCTTTGCAAACACAATCTTCAAGCGTTGCATCCCAAATCTCATTTGCATCGTCGCATTGATTTTCTTTTGTAACCTGAACCGATGCAATTGCAGTATAATTACCATATAAAGCCTGTATGGAGAAATTGCCTTCGGTAGTTCCGGCAAACTCCGAGTTGTTAAGAGCCTCAGGTGTAACATCTTTGCTGCCACTGTTGTTGGAAAAGAGGACAGTGAATTTAACTGTTTCACCTATTTTAATCTTACTGTCAGATGGAGTGATAATGAGCTGCCCGTTAGCTTTTAAGTATAATGCTCCCAGGTTTGTACATTGCTCTTGCATTATTGATGAATCTTCCAGATCGTTAAAGCCATTTGTTGTTACTGTAATTTTAAATGGTAACCCTGAATGGTCTTTTTCCGGTATCCTGGCAATTATTCTGAAAAATCCTTTTTCATCAGTATTTTTTGAGTAAGTCTCTGAACCTGCTTCAATGTTAACGTTTGCATTATTTACACTATTACCTTCCGGGTTTTTTACTACTCCTTCAATTATTGCATTGTCCGAAATAGTATATGCTAATTGTTCTGCAGAAACACGAACGCCATCCTTTTTGAATATATATTTTGCTGCAAACTGTTTCTTATTATTGTTTGTCGTATTTAAAAGGTTTTTCAGCTCAGTTGTTTTGCCTAAAATGGTTAAAATATATTCATGGCAATAATCTTTTGTTGATAATTTATCAAATTGCATCTCTCCCCGTGCCCGTGCTTTCCTGAATTCTCCTAACCTGTTGTTACACCAGTAAATATAATTACCGGCTTTAATGGTTTCACCATTGGCTAACCGCCAGTAATAAAATACATCATTAGCTTCTCCTAAACCACACTTTAATTTAGTCCATTTATTTGAATGCCAGACAAAAACACCGTCCCCATTTGTGTTGGACCAAACTTCACCTCCAATTGGGCGTACTCCCGTATAACAAATAATATCGCCGGTTCCTAAATCAGTGAATGCTTTCCGTTTTGGATCGCTGCTATCGGCAGTGCCATCACCTCCTACATACCCGATACAATTGCCGGCACGGTTGCGAATCTGTTTTTGAATATCTTTTAACCCGTTTAAAGCATTTCCAATTCCTTCCTTAAAATACCCTATCCCAACCCGGATGAGCCAGACAGTAGGCTTTCTTATGTATTCATATTCAGTTTCCTCCGGCAAAAGGGACTCAGCATCTGTGAAAATATTGTTTAAGACTTCAAGGGAACGGAATGGGTTTTGGGAATCGGGTTTGTATCGGTCATAGAAATTAATCACCTGGTCAACCTTTTCTTTTTTGTCCATTAAACCTTTAAGTCCGGTATCATATTTTTCGAAACCCTTTAGTGTGGCATTTAATTTAGTTTTTATTCCGGCAGCATTCATTTTATTTATAAAATCCTGCATGTAGCCCGGAAGGTTTGGGAAATTGTTTTCAAGTTGCTCCCATTTGCCCAGGTAATCCTTTATTTTTGCCTGCGATTCTGCGGAGATTGTTTTTGAAGTTTCGATAATATCAACTACATCTGCTTTGTCTTTTTCCGATAACACCATATCAAGAGCATCTCTTGATTGAGAAAAAACAGATATTGGAAATAGAAAAAGTAAATACAAAGTATAGAATAAATTACTCCATGAGATATGGCGAACAATCATCTTATTTATTATTAAATATGGTTTAAAAACTAAATTTCATTCCCAAATAAATAACAGACATTCTGTATTCGTCATTTTCAATAATTTCTGATACCCAAACCTCAGATCCCAGGGTAACCATAAATTTTCCAGACCCGTATCTTACCCGGGCTGTTAAATCGAATGAGTTGCTGGTGGGCGTGCTGCCAAAAAAGTTAAAATCGTCATCTGATGATCGGAACGCAGTGTTAACTTCAACACCAAATTCTGACATAACAAACCTTTTGTTATGATAAATCCGGTATCCGACGAAGAGAGGTATCTTTCCAAAAAAGAATGTCATTTCATCTAAATTATAATTAGTTGAGAAATCGACAAAATAGAAATTCATGTTTACTCCAACTCCGACATACATTTTACCACCAATAAGTTGTTCTAAGCCAACATTGAAACCG
>JBDLJS010000176.1:0-3393 GCA_039714235.1 Bacteroidota bacterium
TTCATAACTAATCCTCCCGTCTAACTTCGATGTTAACAGCTCATTTTTATTGTTCATCTCTTTCAAATGAGCAATAATTACATCCCTTATTTTTACTCCACTGTTAATAAACTCCGAGCACTGTTTTAACATTTCCAGGTCATCTCCCCCATTGGCAACATAATCGTTGGTTACCAGCCAATAGTTTTCTTCGGGATTCAATCTTACACTTCCAATTTCAGCATTTATTGCTTTTCGGTCCGAAATAGTAAATCGAGCCCCTCCCATGCTTCCTCCGCGTCCTGCTGCAACATAATCGAGAAATTCCTGCAATTGAGCACCCGTTAGTTTCAGAAACACCATCTCATTTTCAAAAGGCATTAATTCAAAGATTTTTCCAACGGTTATCTCGCCTTTGGGAAGAAAGGTTCTAATTCCTCCGTAATTAAAAAATGAAACAGAAGGAGCCAAATCAAATCCTTTTTCTGCTGCAACTCTCTCCCCTTCTGCCAGAAGCAAATCTCCCAAAAGATTCGTTAAATAACTTTCAGGTTTGTTCTTTTTCATTTCAATTTCAGAAACAGAAATTATTTGGTTCATATCCTCCTCCAGGGCCGATTTATATGGTAGATAAAGATTAATAATGCTGCTATCTAACGCGGAAACCTGGCTGGAAACAGAAATATTCTCTGTTTCATAACTTTTTTGAACAAACTGAGTTTTACATGAAAGGACTATTAAAACCCAAGTTATCAACAATGTATAGCTGAAAGATTGTCGCATGAATAAAAAAATGTTTTAATAGTTACATTTACTTTAGCACAAATGTTGTATTAAGCAAACAGAAATTAACAAAACATGTTCGTTTCAAACTTACATATAAAAACAGTTACCGGTGTTATTTTAACATTTTTTTTGGTGACTTTTACTTTGCCTTTTAGCTTAAGTGCCCAGAACAAAGAGGTTGTAGCTGAAAAAGGAGATGGCATTTACAGGCTTTTAACCCGCCATGGTTATTCGGTTTCGGAAAACATTGACGATTTTATTGCACTGAATAAAAGTACACTGGGGAAAGACAATTCGTTGATTGCTGGTGTAAAATATAAACTTCCCGGATCTGACGATTCAAATACAACCACACCCCCAGTGAAAGCCAAAGCCAAAACAGTACGTTACGAAATTTTTGGCGATGAATTCGCTGATGTTGAAATTAAAAGTAGTGACCTGAAAGGGGCTATTTATTACCTGATGGCAGGACATGGCGGCCCTGATCCGGGAGCGGTTGGAAAATACAACGGGCAACAGGTTTGTGAAGATGAATATGCTTATGATGTTACTTTACGACTAGCCCGTAAACTTATTTCTGAGGGTGCAACAGTTTACATGATAACAAGGGATAAAAACGATGGTATACGCGACGAAAGTTATCTAAAAGTTGACAAAGATGAAGTTTGTTATCCCAACCTGAAAATTCCGCTTAACCAGACCAGAAGGCTTCGTCAGCGTACCGATGCCGTAAATAAATTGTACAAAAAGAACCGGGGCTCATTTCAACGCATGATTGCTGTTCACGTAGATTCGAGGGGAAGAGGCGAAAATATCGATGTTTTCTTTTATCACGACAAACGAAGTGAGACTGGAAAGAAGGCAGCAAAAACCCTCCAAAAAACATTTCAGCAAAAATACCAGGAGCACCAACCCGGACGTGGTTACGGAGGGACAATTTCGTCGAGAAATCTTTATGTGGTAAGAAATACCTATCCCCCGGCAGTTTATATCGAGCTGGGCAATATGAACCACCAACGAGATATACAACGGTTTATTAAAAGGGACAACCGCCAGGCTGTTGCAAACTGGTTAACCTACGGACTGATAAAAGATTTTAAGATAAATAAATAAAAAGGCTGAGACAGAGGCAAAGACAAAGTCAATAAATCACAATTAATCTCTATAAGTCACTTTTTAATTCCTTTTCGTAATATTTCTTTCTATTTTTGAGTGACTAAATCAATCAACCATGAGAAAAACATTTCTAGCAGTTTTTATCGCATTTCTTTTTCTAAATTCATGTAGCCAAAAAGTTACTGAACCAAAACCCAACATCCTGTTTATTTTTGCCGACGACCAGACTTATCTGGGAGTTAACGCTTTAGGAAATCCGGAGGTAATTACACCAAACCTTGATAAGCTTGTGAATTCGGGAGTAACTTTTACCAGCACATACAACATGGGGGGCTGGAACGGGGCCATTTGCGTTGCCAGTCGTGCCATGTTAAACACAGGGCGTTTTATTTGGCATGCACATCTTGCCGACCAACAAAGCTACCCTTCGATGAAAAGAAATGGAAAATTCTGGAGCCAGATAATGGAAAATGCCGGTTACGATACTTACATGACAGGGAAGTGGCATGTAAAAATGAGTGCTGACAGTATTTTTCAGCATGTAAAGCATGTTCGTCCGGGAATGCCAAAGTCGGTACCTGAAGCTTATAACCGTCCGCTATCAGCTGAAGATACAACATGGATGCCATGGCATAAAAAATATGGTGGATTCTGGGAAGGTGGTAAGCACTGGAGTGAAGTGGTTGCCGACAATGCCATCGGTTACCTTAATATGGCCAAACAGAGCGACAACCCATTTTTTATGTACCTGGCTTTTAATGCACCCCACGATCCCCGGCAATCGCCCAAAAGGTATGTTGATATGTACCCGCTGGAAAACGTTTCTGTACCGGAATCGTTTCTCGAATTGTACCCGTTTAAGGACAGCATTGGTTGTGCTCCGTGGCTGCGTGATGAGAAACTGGCACCTTTCCCCCGAACCGAATATTCTATCAAAGTTCACCGGCAGGAATACTACGCCATAATTTCTCACATGGACGAACAGATTGGAAGAATTATCAGGCATTTAAAAGAAACCGGGCAGGATAAAAACACCTACATTATTTTTAGTGCCGACCATGGTTTATCAGTTGGTCACCACGGATTGGTGGGCAAACAAAATATGTACGACCACAGCATGAGAGTTCCTATGGTTGTTGTTGGCCCCGATATTCCTGAAAATGAAAAGCGTGACATGCAGGTTTACCTCCAGGATATTATGGCCACCACACTTGATTTGGCAGGTATAGAAAAGCCGGAATATGTTGAGTTTAACAGCTTGCTACCAATAATTAACAACAAAGTTACCGAGAGTCCGTATTCCGAAATTTACGGGGCATACATAGATTTGCAGCGAATGGTCCGAACTGATAAATATAAAATGATTGTCTATCCCAGAGTTCCCAAAATAAGGATTTTCGATATGGTGAACGATCCCATGGAAATGAATGATTTGGCTGATGATCCCAATTATTCGGAAATAAAAAAAGAGTTGGCCGAAAGATTAAAGAAACAACAGGAATTGATGGATGA
>JBDLJS010000177.1:0-3329 GCA_039714235.1 Bacteroidota bacterium
AAACTAATATTGCGTGAAGAATTACCTGCCAAAATATTAAACTCTCCGGGTTCAAGTTTCCAGTCGTGTTCTTTCTCGCAGTAGAAAGAGAATGCAAACATGTCTAACTCAACCGAAACAATTTTTGTTTCTCCAGGATTAAGGAATACTTTTTCGAATCCTTTAAGCTCTTTCTTCGGACGGAAAACCGATGCCTCAACATCCTGTACGTAAATCTGGGCTACCTCTGCTCCGGCGACTTTACCGGTGTTTGTAACATCAATGTTTACTACTACATTATCTCCTTTTTTCTCAACTTTAAGATTACTCAATTCAAAAGTGGTGTAGGAAAGTCCAAATCCGAATGGGAACAAAGGCTCGATACCATCTTCGTCAAACTGGCGGTAACCGACTTTTAATCCTTCGCCATATTCAACAATACCTTTTTCTACATCACCCGGATAATACTTCATTGACAAATAATCGTCTAATTTTTTACCGAATGTATCAGGTAATTTCCCTGAAGGATTAACCTTTCCTGAAAGAACGTTTGCAATGGCGTCTCCACCTTCCTGTCCGGGATAGAATGCTTCAACAACCGCAGCAACATCGTTTATCCAAGGCATTTCCACAGGAGTACCGTTTATTAAAACAACTATTGTATTTGGATTAGCTTTTGCTACAGCAGTAATAAGTTTGTCCTGACTACCAGGTAAGCTCATATCGCCTACTCCGTGTTCACCTTTATCGTTTGTTCCTCCCTCTATCAGATTTGAAAGCCCTGCAAAGATGATAGCAACTTCGCATTTCTCAGCAAGTTTAACCGCGTCGATAATCGGTGATTTTTTACTTGGAACAGCCCATTCTAAACGAACTGTATTGCGGTTCATCTTTTTGTGGAACTCAACAATAATGTCGTGGTATGAACCTTCCTCCATATCAAGCTCAACATTCTCGTTAATTGAGTTGAAACGAGCTTCGGTAATTTCATTTTCCGGGTCGCCCCATGCATCAACTACTTTTTCACCATCAATATATAACCTGATACCGGCTTCGTTGCCCGAAACACCAATTTTATACACTCCTGTTTCAGGAGCTTTAATTTGCCCTGTCCAACGAGCTGAATAATTGTTTTTTGTTACATTCTCGCATGGTGCAGCCCATCCCCAGGAGTAATCGATTTTATCATCGATACGCGAACATTGAACTTCTCCCTGTAAATTTGCTCCGTCGAAATACTCTGCATGTAACCCGTTTACAAGATTTCCATTTTCGTCTTTAGTCCAAAGGTTATGACCTCCCACTACAGGAAGGTCGCCCGAAATGCCTGCTCCTTCAATAAAAGTGATTTCAGACTTTTCCCCAAAAACACTTTTTAATCCTTTTAGCGGGCTTACTGTGCGACAAGCAGAAACCGAAGCAGAACCACCACCACCAAGACGGGCTTCTTCTGCATTTGGCCCGAATACTCCAATATTCTTGATTTTATCTTTATCTAAAGGAAGAATTCCTCCTTTGTTTTTCAATAATACAATTCCACCTTCGGCAACTTCACGTGCAATTTTGTGGTGAAGCGGAGTATCGTGTTCCGATGGCAATTCTTTACGTGGAATATCGAGCACTCCGGTTTTTACAATGGAACGTAAATAACGGCGTGCTGCTTCATTAATTCCAACTGAGTCAATCAGTCCGGCTTTCATTGCCTTTTGAATATCACTTGTACCTTCATCCCAACCGGCAATGTCCATATGTTTTCCCGGGCCCGGCATCTCGATATCAACGCCTGCTGTAATTGATTTCTGACTAACAACCGCTCTCCAGTCAGACACTACAAACCCCTGGTAATTCCACAATCCTTTTATTACATCTTTAATCATATATTCTGATTCGGAAGTTGGGAGAGGTTTTCCATCATTGATACCTTTAAGCGCGATGCCGTTATATGCAGTCATAATCCCCCAGGGGTCTGACTGGTTGATTGCAATACGGAATTGCTCTAAATACAATTCGTGAAGAACACGCTCACTCATTTTTGCAGAAAAGCGGTGCTGCTCGTGCTGCTGATTATTTGCAGTAACGGCTTTAATAACTGTACCTGTACCCTGACTTTGAACACCATCGATAAATGCAGCGGCCAAAGTTCCTGTTAAATAAGGGTCTTCTGAATATGTTTCGTAATTACGGCCACCAACCGGTATGCGGTGCAGGTTTACCATTGGAGCCAATAATACCCCCGAGCCGGTTGCTCGTGTTTCGCGGCCAAGTGCGCCGCCCATTTTTTCTATTAATGCTCTGTCCCAGGTTGCTGCCTGCCCTACTGCCGTGGGCATAGAAGTAGCACACCCTGAGTAATCATCGTTCTCATCGAGAATAACTGTTACCCCGTGGCCACAATCGGTAACCTGAAGTTTTGGGATGCCTAAACGTGGAATTTCCTGCAAATACCACATAGTTTCGCCCGACATAAATCCGGCTTTCTCTTCTAAGGTTAAATGAGTTAATAAATCATCTACCCTTTCATCAACACTTAATTTTGGATTTTGATATGGCTTTAACTCCTGTTGGGTGCAGGAAGAAATAATCAATACCACTGATAAAGCAGTGGCTAACCTGAGTATCTTTTGTAATAGTTTCATTGTATATTTAGTTTAATTTCTAAAATTCAATCACTTAAACTCTTTTTTACACCATGCTTTAGCTTGGTGATGCTACATCCGTAAAAACTCTCTGGCTTTAGCCTTTAACCATTTAAACCAATCCTGTGTCTTGTGAAAAATTAATGGCTAAAACCGGATTACTTGTTTTAATACTTTATGTCACCGGGCTAAAGCCACGGTGCAAAAAGCATTGCTTCTTCTTTTTCACCTTTTTTAAAACTCTTTTTTTACACCACGCTTTAGCTTGGTGGTTTTCACCAGTTCTTAAATTATGGCTTTAGCCTTTAATTTCTTCTTTCTTTATACTTTTTCTAAACAATTAACAGCTACCCACCTGCCGGACGGGCAGAAGGCCGCCTTTTCTCTGCCATTTTCAAACAGGCTGAAAGCCTGACACAAACAACAATTACAAACTTGTTTCAGCCTTACAGGCTGATAAATATATTTCTCCCAAATACCCCCTGACAGTAAACGTCAGGGCTATGTTATTAAAGGCTTTCAGCCTTTCCCGATACCAATAGCCATCGGGATTAATGACATTTAACCAAAAGAATGGTGCAAAAATTTGCTTCTGATTTTTCACTAATGTTGGTTTCTGATTTAACATCAAAATTCGTTTTGCCTTTTCTTATTGAACCCTTACAGGGTTCTTATTTTCTTCTCATGTTATCCCGTAGGTTTCACCTACGGCTA
>JBDLJS010000178.1:0-3325 GCA_039714235.1 Bacteroidota bacterium
GATATGGTCGGGGTGGAAGTTTGTGGGAGGAGATCTAAAACAAAAAAAGCTTCTTTGCCAATGTAAAGAAGCTTTTCTTTTGTCGGGATGACAGGATTTACTTAACAGTGAATCCGGAGTGGGGAAGGATACTCAATCAATAAAAGCCTGATTCGCTACTCTCATTCGTTCTTTTTTTTGCCGCCCCCTTAAAAGTAAACTTTATGGTTGCACCCAAAAAAAGCCCGACACTGCTGTGCCAGACTTTTATGTTTGTCGGGATGACAGGATTTGAACTATATTCCTGAAAAGTCTTTGTATCAATGATTTACTTTGTTTCTGTTTTTACTGGTCACCGTTTAGGTCACATTTTAAAAGAACGCTACTTTATAGTATAATTGTTATTGTAAAGATAAGGTTTTCAATTCAATAATTCTTCTAAGTTCAGAAACCATATACCAAGGGCAAAGACAAAAGTGTACAGGAAAGTTTGTTTTAAAAAAACTATAAATTTGAGTAATGCTAATTAAGAGAAGCTTTCAGATGTTCTCTAATTTGTGAAGCTTGTTTATGTTGCTTCTGGAGTCGTCTATTTGGCTAAAAATAGACCTTAATTCATTTGTTGCTTCCATAGCATCCAAGGCATTGATCATAAATATAATATACGATTTTAATTCATAAAACCATAACTAATTTACTGATAAACAAGTGAATATGAAAAAAGTATTGAAAATTTTTATATGAAAAAGTGTGAGTCTGCACTGTATGTCTGCCAGAATTTATTACTTAAGTACAAATGACAACTAGAAAATAAAATATTCTATATTTGCAAATTAAATAATATTATATGGGAAATCCATTACCAAAATATTTAAATATAAGTCTTCAGATTATTTCGCGCATTAAAAATGGGGAGTTAGTTCCGGGAATGCAGATTCCATCGGAAAATGATATAATACAACGTTATGGAGTAAGTAACACGACGGCAAGAAAAGTGCTCCAGGAAATTGAGCTGCGTGGATTTGCTAACCGGATTAAGGGCAGAGGGACATTTGTCCGCAATATTGATGACAGTCATATGGTAGAACGTCCCCTTGGCTCCATTATTTCAACAAGAAGTGGCTTTGAAACAAACATGATCAGAGAAGGTTTTGTCCCCTCTATTCAATGCCTTGAAAAAGAAATAATAGAAGAAGATATGAGTTTTAACCTAAATGGACATACTTACGAACTGAAAGGCCCAATCTTTAAAATACGCCGTTTAAGATTATCTGATGATATTGTAATGAAAGACGATACCAGATATATACCCCTTAATGTTTGCAAAGATTTTAATAAACTAAACTTTGAAAAATATTCCTCTTTTTTCAATATTTACGAAGATCATTATCATTTTAAGATAACAAATATAAAACAAATCCTTACTACATCGATAATGACAAAAGGGGACATAACGATTTTTAAAGTTGATAAGGAAAAATCTTTATTCAACCTAAAAGGTGTAACATTTATTGGGAATGGATTGATCTGTGAAATTGAAACCTCAAAATATCATGGGGATAAATATAGGTTTTCGGTCAGTATTAATAGTTAATTAATCTCACATTGTAAAGTAACTCTTCGCTACCCCCTTTATCATCAATGTAAATTTAAAAAATTACGCAATTTAAATTATTAGAGTCTTTGGCAAGTTCTAAAAAAGTTCTAAATTTGCACGTAAAGCTTAACGCGTTAAGAGATGTTGATTTGAAACTTTTAATAAAGAAGAACCTAATTGGTACAGCATCCAATATATCGGTAACAGATGGAAAAATTGCAGCTATTACAGCCCACATTGCTAACCTTTCTAACCGTAACAATACTATTGAATACTGGAGGCCTGAATATGGCACTTAAGAAATAAAAGACCATACAATCAAAAAAAATTATGAAGTACAAAGTTTGTTTTTTACTGTTTATAGCTGTTTTCTTTTCAAGCAGCACATTATTTGCCCAAAGCGAGAATGAATGGAACTGGGGCAATTATGGCGATTCTACTTTTATTCCAATAACAACATATTTGCAGTCAACAGCGGATATTGATACCTACAAAGAGGCTGGTTTTAATGTTTACGCTAATTTTTGGTATGGTTTAACAGAGCAGATATTATCTGACCTGCGGGCAAAAAATATGCACTATCTGGCTACTTGGGAAAAACATGCGGCCTGGCCAAGCAAGGAAATGGAACCTGACCTGGTGGCACAGGCAAATATCGATGATCCACTCTTTATTGCATGGGGGCATGATGATGAGCCGGATAACGCGCAAAAAGATGAAGATGGAAACTATATTGCATGTGTTGATCCGCAAGTAATTATAGAAAAGTATAATGAAATAAAAGTTTTTGACACGACCGGACGCCAGGTTATGTTGAATTGCGGCGCCGGTGTTGCCCGGACAGATGCCTATATAAGAGGAAGTTGTGCCGGCAATACGGATATGTACACCGAATATTATAAAGGTTGTGATATTGCCAGTTACGATATTTACCCTGTTGCCTCACCACCATCTCCGATAGAAACAAACAATGAGCTTTGGTATGTTAGCCAGGGAGTGCAAAACATGAGGGAATTTACCAATGACTCAAATGATGCCTACTGGTTTAATCTTGAATGCACCGAAATTGGAGGGAAAGGTTTAAAACCAACACCTGAACAAATGTGGACAGAAGCATGGATGGGCATTGTAGCCGGTGGAACCGGATTCAGTTGGTTCCCTTTTACCGTATCTCCTTTGCCACATAATCCCCGTGCATTATTGGAAGACCCGGAAATGATGGCAGCTGTAAAAAAAGTTAACCGGTCTGTGCACGACTTGGCTGTAGCAATAAATTCTGAAACTATAAATAATGCTATTGACGTTAAGGTTTTGCCAACCCCTGCACCATGGGATCCGACAATTGTAGAAGTAGATTACCTGGTAAAACATGTTGGCGATACACTTTATATTTTTACTGCCGGAGGAAAAGGTGACGTCGCAAATACTGCAACATTTACAATTAAAACAAGTGATGGTTCAGATATTACCTCAAACGTAATTGTAATGTATCAAGAGAGGGAAATTGAAATAGTTGACAATACATTTAGCCAGGAATATGTTGGGCAGGAGATTCATCTGTTTAAGATTGGTGGAATCAGTAAAGATATATTGACCAGTTTAGATGATACCCCTCTTTTAGCTGATGAAAAGCTCAAACTTGAACAAAACTTTCCCAATCCGTTTAACGATGAAACCTTTATAACATTCAAATTATCAGAGACAACAAACATTGAATTGGCCGTTTACGATTTATTCGGAAAGAAAATA
>JBDLJS010000179.1:0-3253 GCA_039714235.1 Bacteroidota bacterium
CATATTCTGTTTCATGGCCGAAAGCACAAATTGCCTGATACCCTTTTTCTGAAACCACGCAAGCACCTCAATAGCTGACGGATGCAGCGAACAGTTTTTTACTCCGTTATCGTACAAATCGATAAACTCGCGGGCAGGAACCGCAAAATCTTCTTTACTGAAATCGAATCCAATGGCAGCGTAATAGTCTTTTACCGGAAAAGAAAAAACCTCTTTGTAAGTTTCCCGATCCAGCAAATCAAGGTTTCTGTTTTTTAGTAATGTATTAATGGTAGAGATACAGAAATCGAGGTCGTTTAACAACGTCCCGTTCCAATCCCAGATAATCGACTGCATAGTAAATGTGGTATCACGCATAAGTGACACTATATATTGGTAACTTTTAGTTTGTTAATTACCGGGGTGGCATAAGTTTTCAGAAATCTTTCCTGGATGTCGGTAATGGGAAAGTCGATGTGAATCATGGCCTGTTCAACCATCATTTTAAATTTTTTCTCCTCTTCTGCTGTGTATTTATGTTTAAAACGGTGTTCCTGCATCAGCATATCGTAGGCCACATAATTGTTAGGCCATAATTTGAAATTTTCAAAAATCTGGTTGTCAATCAACTCGGCAAGATTTTTTATCAGCTTATTTCTTTGTTCGTTTGATTGCGCATTTTCAAAATTGGTAGTAATTGGCTCGCCAAAAACAAATTGCATCCTTCCTTTCGGGTTAAACATGCCCATCGACATACTTTTCAAATCGTCTTTGTTGGTTTTTAGCTGTCCGTAATGTTCCTTTTTTATCAGCTCCTTCATTTTAGCCAGCCCGCATGGTTCAACCTCATACGAAATTGAAACGGGTACAATATTCAGTTCGTTAAATCCTTTGGAGAATCCTTTTGTGTTGCTCATGTTCAGCATTTTCAATACACTATCCTGGGTTTTATCGTTGCCATCTTTTGTTCTTCCTTCGCGTTGGGCAATCCATACAGATAGCTTGTCTTCTGTTATTGATTTCCGAATATAGCCCGATACTTTTTTTGATGCCAACATCAGTTCGCGCGGAGGTAAGCTCCGTTTAATAACAAAAGCACGGTTAAGTTTAACGGTGTGCTCAATCCAATCGTACAACAACAGGTTATCGCCAATGGCAATCTGAGTCGTATTCATACCATATTCAAAAGTCAGGTAGTTGAGCAGTGCCGAATCAAGAATTATATCGCGATGGTTCGATATGAAAAGGTATGGTTTATTATTGTCCAGTTTATCAATGCCTTTACATTTCAATCCGTCAGAAGTTTTATCGATTATCCGGCGTAGCAGATCATAAACAAATACTCCCTGCAATTGCTTAATGCTTTTAACGTTTCGGAGTTGAAACTTTACCATTTCCACCTTCGGCCGGTATTTAAACAGGTGTTTTAATACTTCGTCGAAAACAGGATCTTTAACAAGAAGTTTTAATTTCTCCTGTACCTCGTCATCGTTGTAAGGGCGTATGTCGTCGTAATTGAAATTCTCCATTGCAGTTTTAGTTAGCATCACAAAGTAAGGCATTCGAAGTCAGAATTTCAACCTGAGCTGGAATTTTAACTCAGTTTTATTACTGCCTTCAATTTCGTTGTATCCCGAACTTATAACATCACGGTCGGTCCAGGCCGTATTTGCCAGCTTTAACCAACATTCAAGTTTGTCGGTAATTTTATATTTCATGTTCAGGTAGGTTCTGAAACCTTTCCCAAAATAAGCCGGGATGGAGAAGGTGTAAAGTAAATCGTTTTCGTAAGCGTAAATTCGGCTGTTGTAACTTTCTGTATCGAAATAAGCAATTCGAGCTGAGAGGTTAAGTGGGGAATTTGCCGGAGAATATTGTACATCCTGAAATAGGAGGTATCCGTTTTCACGTGTTTGTCCCCTGTAATAAACGTGTTCTATCCGTGTTTTTAATTTAATGGTTTCCGAAGGTTTATACTGAAAATGAAGCCTCGATTTCTGCGTCCGTTCAGGCAGGTTTATATACCGGTTTTCGGCTTTGAATTTATGTTCTTTCTCTTCGTTTTTAAAACGGATGTAAAAATTGAATTTTTGTGAAAGATGAAAATCTGCCTGGGTGAAAATATCCCATGCTCTTGCCGGGCCAGCTGTAGAGAAATTAATCCACTCTGAGCGATAAATGTCGGAATAAGCCGAAATTGTTACATACTTTGCCGGTAGGAATTTCGTTCCGAAATACAATCCCGATTCGTTGCTGATGTTACTTCCTTCGGCAAAAGTATTAGCCCATAAAGCGTGGTAATTTTTATCGAAATGGCGGAATAGAACCGAAAAACTCAGTTGATCGTTCAGGTGGGCAACGACTCCCTGAACCGCGGCCATCCCCTTCGATTTCGACATGGCTAGCTCGCCAAAAAGTTGATATTTACCTTTATTGTAAAGATAATCGATTCCTCCGGTAAAATTTTCTGTTCCGCTAAACCTGAACCGGTTGTACAACTGGTCGCTCCGAATAAATGGCATATTAAAATGCTGATATAAAATGGTAGTCCCAATTTTCAGGTTATTAAAGTTCCACGAGAATACTCCTCCTGCATTAATATTTCTGATTGATTTTTCATCTTCAATTTCACTTTTAGTCCGGTGATAACCCGATGTTTGCAGACTGGTAAAATAATCTCCGATAGAGTCATTAAAAGCAATGTTCCCATCATCTTTTTTTTGAGAGTAAAACAGGCTAAGTTTTCCATTTCCAATCCTGAGAGTTGTAGCAACGCCCCTGAAATAGAAGTTTTCTTCAACCGATGTAAACGGCCTTACTCCCTGCCCGGTTTTCGAGATTCCCAAAACATCCTCCGATTTGCCCGATGTGTATCCCTGCCAGAGTACCAGTCCCTGCCCCGAGCGAACCAGGTAATCGCCGGCAGAAATATTTTCGATGGTAGAATTCACCTTAAAACTCACATGCCCTGAGTAAAAATCGAATCCATGTTCGTTCGAACCGTTAAAAAAGGCTTCTCCCGGATCTTTTTCTGCAGTAACGCCAATCGAAAGTTTATCCCTGATTTCATGCTTGTAGCGGGTATAATATCGGAACCGGTTTCCTTCGTAAGGAATTGAACCATCGTCTTTGGGTTTATAACCGCCTGCTTCCTGTAATGTTCCCAATCCGCGGATTAATAGCTGATGTTTTCCATATTTTAATTGCTCTTTCAATGTTATCTCCTGTTCCTGCTCTCCAAACCGGATAAATGGTTGCATTTTTTTTAGCAGAT
>JBDLJS010000180.1:0-3131 GCA_039714235.1 Bacteroidota bacterium
GAAGAAGGCCTGGTAGAGATTCTGAAAGAAGCAGGATTTGCCCTTCGTCAGCCCGGGTGTTCGGCTTGTCTGGCCATGAACGACGACAAAATACCGGAAGGGAAATATTCGGTTTCAACATCGAACCGGAACTTTGAAGGCCGCCAGGGACCGGGAGCAAGAACTTTGCTGGCAAGCCCGCTGACTGCTGCTGCCGCTGCAGTCACAGGTGTAATTGCTGATCCTAGAGAGATGATATAGCCCCCTAACCCCCGAAGGGGGAATAAAAAAACAGAATTATGTATTACAATCAAAAAATATAATAGAAACCTTGCTCCTCAACTCCTCCCCTTTGGGGAGGCCGGGAGGGGCTCATTTTTTTTTAAAATGGCTTACGATAAATTTACAATAATAGAATCACCGGCAGTTCCGCTGCCTATTGAAAATGTAGATACCGACCAAATTATCCCTGCCCGCTTCCTAAAAGCAGTTGAACGCAAAGGATTTGGCGATAACCTGTTTCGCGACTGGCGGTATGAGAAAGACGGAAGTTCAAAAGCGGATTTTCCGTTAAACGATTCAACTTATACAGGAAAAATTTTGGTAGGTGGTAAAAACTTCGGAAGTGGTTCGAGCCGCGAGCATGCTGCATGGGCGATTTACGACTACGGTTTCCGCGTAGTGGTTTCAAGCTTTTTTGCCGATATTTTTAAAGGCAATGCACTGAATAACGGATTACTTCCGGTTGTCGTTTCACCTGAATTCCTTCAAAAAATATTTGATGCAGTTGAAAAAGATGCTGAAACTACTTTTGAAGTAGATTTGGAAAAGCAAACATTTACTATTTCTGAAACAGGTGATTCTACCGATTTCGAAATAAATCCTTATAAAAAACATTGTTTGCAAAACGGGCTGGATGACATCGACTACCTGGTTGAGATAAAAGATGAGATACAAAAATTCGAGGCCCCCTAAATCCCCCAAAGGGGGACTTTTAGACCACTTCAATATAAAAAGAGATGGATAAAGGAAATAACAAACTCTTTATAAAAAAGGAATTATTAATGTTTAATATAAACTTACTCCTCCCCTTTGGGGAGGCCGGGAGGGGCTTATTATGACAGGCAAAACAATAGAAATATCAGGAGAATGCCTGAGAATAATGGATACAACCCTTCGCGACGGCGAACAAACATCAGGGGTTTCGTTTAGCGATGGGGAAAAGCTAAGCGTGGCGAAAGTACTTCTCGAAAATGTAAAAGTAAACCGCATTGAAATAGCTTCAGCCCGAGTATCGGAAGGCGAATTTAAAGGTACACAGCGCGTGATGCGGTGGGCTGCAAAAAAAGGGCATCTCGATAAAGTTGAAGTGCTTGGATTTGTTGATGATAAAGTTTCGCTGCAGTGGATAGTCGATGCAGGAGGGAAAGTAATTAACCTGCTGTGCAAAGGTTCATTCAAACACGTTTCCGAGCAATTAAGAAAAACCCCTGAGCAGCATGTTGCCGACATTAAAAAGGTGGTTAAAAATGCCGCAGAAATGGGAATCAGGGTGAATATTTACCTTGAAGACTGGTCGAATGGTATGCGTAGCTCTAAAGATTACGTTCATTTTATGATTACGAGTCTGAAGGACGAAAAAATAGAACGTATTATGCTGCCTGATACCCTCGGAATTCTTGATCCTGATGAAACCTATGATTATTGCCGGGAGATGATTGAAAAGTATCCTGATGTAAAGTTTGATTTTCATGCGCATAACGATTACGACCTTGCAATTGCCAATGTATTTCATGCCATAAAAGCAGGAATCCGCTGTATTCATACCACCGTAAACGGATTGGGCGAACGCGCCGGGAATGCACCTTTGTCGAGTGTAATTGCAACCATAAAAGACCACCTGAAAATGAAAACCATGGTTAACGAAAGCGAGTTAAACAAGGTTTCCAGGCTGGTTGAATCATTCTCGGGTATCAGAATTCCAACAAACAAGCCGTTAATCGGCGAATTTGTTTTTACTCAATGTAGTGGAGTTCATGCCGATGGTGATAGCAAAAACAATCTCTATTTCAACGAGTTGCTACCCGAACGATTTGGCAGAACACGTCAATACGCACTTGGAAAAACCTCGGGGAAAGCCAATATCAAAAAAAATCTGGAAGATCTGGGAATTGAACTGGATGCAGAATCGCTAAAAAAAGTAACGAATAAAATTATTGATTTAGCCGACCAAAAAGAAACTATCACCAGCGACGAGCTACCTTACATTGTTGCTGATGTTCTGGAAAACGATTTCTTTGAACAAAAAGTTAAGGTTGTAAACTACTCGGTTAATTATACCATGGGCTTGCGGCCTGTTGCCAATGTTTCGCTTGAGATTGATGGGAAACTGTATGAAGAATACAGTGATGGTGATGGACAGTATAATGCCTTTGTAAAAGCACTACGCAAAATCTATCAGCGACTGAAAAAACCATTCCCTGTCCTTGTTGATTATGTGGTAACTATTCCGCCAGGCGGACGGACTAATGCTCTTGTTGAAACGGTAATAACATGGCGTAATAGTCACGAATTCAAGACAAAAGGCTTGCATCCCGACCAAAATGCAGCAGCAATCCTGGCAACTATCAGAATGTTAAATGTAATTGAGAATGAATTCAATACGCAAAAACTTGAAGAATTAAAGAATAATAAATAATTGATAACAGAAATATAAACGAATGAAACTTAATATTACAATACTTCCCGGCGATGGGATTGGGCCTGAAATAGTAGAACAGGCGATGAAAGCGGTAAAAGCTGTTGCTGAAAGATTTAATCACGAATTAGAATACGAATACGGACTTACAGGTGCTGTTGCCATCGACGAAGTAGGAGATCCCTACCCCGAAGAAACACACCAACTTTGTATGAAATCGGATGCTGTACTTTTTGGTGCCATTGGCGACCCGAAATTTGACAACAATCCAAAAGCAAAGGTTCGTCCGGAGCAAGGATTGTTAGCGATGCGTAAAAAACTCGGATTATATGCCAACATCCGTCCAGTGGAGACTTTTGAGTCGTTGCTGCACAAATCACCGCTTCGCCGCGAACTGGTTGAAGGTGCCGACTTTGTTTGTATCCGCGAACTAACTGGTGGCATCTACTTTGGC
>JBDLJS010000181.1:0-3038 GCA_039714235.1 Bacteroidota bacterium
TGGGGCGGGCATCTCATCGAATGGAACGACTGTTTTGAAACTGTTTTGGAAACCGGTGACCATGGCTCTTTTAATTCATGGGGGCGCGACCGTTACTGGCATTCAGCAGGGTTGTCAGGCCCAAATGCGAAAGATGAGAATGGCAAACCACTGCTTTCTTATTGGATAGAAAAGTACCCCGGCAGCCCGTACTGGGACGCTTACCAGACCGTTATATTGCGTAATAATCGGATGCAGTGCGACCATGGATGGGATATCGACCTTGACGATGGTTCTTCTAACTTTGAGATTTATAATAACCTTTGCCTTTCGGGAGGACTTAAAACACGTGAAGGCTACAAACGAATTGTTATCAACAATATTATAATACATGAAAGTTTCGATTGCCGCGTGCCTTATCCTAAGCCGGTTGCCGATGTTTTTATGCATAATATCCTTTGGGGAAAAAGTTATCGTTCATCAAGCTCTGCTTTGTGGGGCGGTGTAAGAAATGCCAATTTTGCTCACAACCCTGACGCTACATCTGTTGAGCCTGCCATTAACCTGCAGGGAGTATCGGAAGACGACGGTTTAAGCCTCTACGGTAATGCAAAATTTGTTGACCCTGAAAATGGTGATTTTAAGGTAGCTGAGAATTCTCCGGCATTACGCGTAGGATTCGAAAATTTTGAAACTTCAGGTTATGGTGTTGTGTCAGAACGGTTAAAAACAATGGCAAAAACACCTGAGATTATTCTTCCTGGGAAAGTAGAGCCTAATGAAGCCAGGGTTTTAAAGACTACACCGGTTTTGGGGGCTGAAGGAAGGTCTCTGCAAACAAGAACCGACTTGTCTGCAACAGGAATGTTTGACTTGACAGGTTTTATCCTTATAAAAGTTCCGGAAAACAGCCGGATGGCAGGATTTGGTTTTAAGGCAGATGATGTAGTCCTTGAAGTGGACGGGACAAAAATACATGACGGAAATAGATTTAACCGATTTATGTCGCAACTAAAACCGGGTCCCCACCATGCCAAGATAATGCGTGGTCAACAGGAACAAAATTTTAGCTTTGTATTCTGATAGTTAGTCTCTGTTAAATTTGATTGATATAGTATTATTTCGTTAATTATTTAAAAATAATCATATGATGAACATTATAATGAAAAGGATTACGACACTTGTAAAGAGTTTATCCTACTCGTTACTGTTACTTACCTTTTTAAGCTGCCAGGGAAATCAGCCTAAAAACAACAAAAAGCCAAATATTGTATTTATTCTGGCTGATGATATGGGCTACGGTGATGTTTCCTGTTTTAACGAAAACTCAAAAATTAAAACTCCTTTTATCGATAAACTGGCTGACGGAGGGGTAATGTTTACTGATGCACATACCAGTTCATCGGTTTGTACTCCAACCCGTTATGGTATTTTAACCGGACGTTACAACTGGCGTTCAACATTAAAAAATGGCGTGCTCGGAGGATACAGTAAAGCATTAATTCCTCCTGGCCGCACTACCATTGCCGGATTCCTAAAACAAAATGGGTATAAGACAGCCGGGTTTGGTAAATGGCACCTGGGCTGGGACTGGGCATTGTCCGAAGGAGAAACAATTGATGATGCCTGGAATGCTTCTGCTGAAGTAGATTTTTCTCAACCGGTGAAAAACGGCCCTACAACACGTGGTTTCGATTATTACTTCGGATTTAACGGTTCGCTCGATATGCCTCCGTATGTTTGGGTTGAAAACGATATGCCCACAATGGTGCCAATCAAAGAGACCGAAGATACAGGCAAGCAGTCGTGGTGGCGAAAAGGACTTACTTCTGACGATTTTTCGCATGAACAGGTTTTACCTTTAATCACAAAGAAAACAGTAGATTTTATTCATCAGAATGCAAACGGCGATCAGCCATTTTTTGTATATATGCCACTTCCGGCACCTCATACTCCTATTCTCCCAACTAAAGAATTTCAGGGCAAAAGTGGATTGGATAACCCTTATGGCGATTTTGTAATAATGGTCGATTGGGTAGTTGGCCAGGTTAAAAATGCATTGGAAGAGCAGGGAATTGCAGATAATACAATTCTGATTTTTACAAGCGATAATGGTTGTTCACCGCAAGCCGATTATGCCCAGCTGGCAACAAAAGGACACGACCCGAGTTATCTGTTCCGCGGACATAAAGCCGACATTTTTGAAGGAGGGCATCATGTTCCGTATGTCGTAAGCTGGCCGGCAAAAGTAAAACCCGAAAAATCAGACCAGTTATTATGTACTACCGACCTTTTTGCAACAGTAGCCGATATATTAAATGTTGATGTAGCCGATAATATGGCAGAAGACAGTTATAGTTTTCTTTCGGCACTAAACCTAAAATCGGATAAGGAAAAGCGTGAAAATATTGTACATCACTCAATTAATGGTTCGTTTGCTTATCGTAAAAACGACTGGAAAGTAATCTTCTGTCCAGGCTCAGGAGGATGGAGCAATCCAAAACCAAATTCTGAAGGTATTGAGGATTTGCCTAAAGTTCAGCTTTATAACCTGGTAGAAGATATTGCTGAAAAAAATAACCTTGTCGATACAAATACAGATATTGTGGAACAGTATCGTGATGAACTGAAGGAAATCGTAAATAATGGCCGCAGTACAAAAGGAAAAATTCAGAGTAATGATGGGCCCAAAAAATGGAAACAGTTGAGTTGGATGGACGAATAATTATTTAGTATTTAAGATCAATTTTTTATAGAATCATGAGGAAATTATTAATTGCTGCAGTACTTTTTACTCTTTTTAGTTGTCAGAAAGAGCAACAATTGAGTAACAGTCAGCCAAACATCATCTTCATTCTGGCAGATGATATGAGTTATTACGACCTGAGTTGTCTTGGGCAAAAAGAGTTTACGACTCCAAACATTGATAAACTATACGAGCAAGGTCTGTTCTTTAGTGAAGCGTATAGTGGTTCTCCCGAATGTGCACCTTCACGTGGTAATATTATGGAAGGCAAACACCAGGGACATAGTCGTGTGCGTGTAAATAGTTCTGTCCG
>JBDLJS010000182.1:0-2896 GCA_039714235.1 Bacteroidota bacterium
CCACTGGCAATATACAATGGACAGGGAGTTTCTCGAAACAAAAGCTTATCCCTGGCTGAAAGATGTATCTGTTTTTCTCGATGAGGTGTCGGTAAAAACGGATGATGGTAAACGGAAGTTACGAATAAGTTCAAGTCCTGAAATATATAATAACTCACGAAAAGCATGGTTTGCCGAAACAACCAATTTCGATTTGGCACTTATCCGCTGGAACTTTGAAAAAGCTGCTGAACTGGCCACAGAACTTGGTCTGGAAGAGGATGCAAATAAATGGCAACAGATTTTATCAGAATGGCCTGAACTGGCAGTTGATCCTGAAACAGGATTGATGTTTGCCCCGGAATTTCCATATAACGAATCGCACAGGCATTTTTCACACTTAATGGGATTTCACCCGTTGGGGCTAATCGATTTTTCAAATGGTGAAACCGATAAAATAATAATAGAAAATACCTTGAACAATCTTGAAAAGAATAGTCCTGATTACTGGACGGGTTATTCATACAGCTGGCAGGGAAATTTGTATGCCCGTGCATTTGAGGGTGAAAAAGCTGCCAAAGCATTAACAACTTTTGCACAATGTTTTTGCCTTAAAAATTCATTTCATGTAAATGGCGACCAGTGCAAAGCAGGTCATTCAAAAATGACATACCGCCCGTTTACCCTTGAAGGCAATTTTGCCTTTGCATCTGCAATTCAGGAAATGTTGATACAAAGCCACACAGGTATTGTGAAGTTGTTTCCGGCTGTCCCTGAAACATGGCAAAACGCTTCATTCAATAACCTCAGGACCTATGGGGCATTCCTGGTTTCAGCAGAACGGAAAGAAGGAGTAGTAAGCCAGGTAAAAATCAGGTCGGAAAAAGGTGGCGTAATTAAACTTGCTAATCCTTTCGGAAATAAAGATTTTGAAATTAAAGAAGCTGAATACAGCATCGAAAATGGAATTATCTCTGTTGAAATGAATCCGGGGCAGGAAATATCTATTTCTATTTAAGAAAAGTTAACCGCAAGGACACTGAGAAAAACTTAGTGTCTTTGTAGTAAAAATATACAGATGAGGGGTTTCTGTAGTTTATCCGTATTATTGCTAGCTATTTTATTTGGTACTGTCTCGTGTGTCAACAATGATAAAAAGAGTACAGCAGAACAACCAAACATCCTGTTAATTAATATCGACGACATGGGGTGGCGCGATGTAGGTTTTATGGGCTCGGAGTATTACGAAACACCAAATATCGATGCCCTTGCTGCCGATGGAATGGTTTTTACAAATGCCTACGCAGCAGCATCTAATTGTGCTCCAAGCCGGGCATGCATGATGAGCGGGCAGTGGACTCCCCGGCATGGGATTTATACTGTAAATAATTCTGACAGGGGCAAAAGCAGAGACCGTAAGATAATTCCAACTCCCAATAACGAGTACATGCCTGATGATAATTTGCTCATTCCGGAAGTATTAAAAGAGGCAGGATATACCACATGTCATGCGGGTAAATGGCATTTATCAGACGACCCGCTATTGCGCGGATTCGATGTAAATATCGGAGGGTGCCATGCAGGGAATCCCGGAAGTTACTATCCGCCGTATAAGAATGTGCCACTGGAGGCGCCTGCCGCCGATTACTACCTGACTGATTTGGTGATGGATAAAACACTGGGGTTTTTAAGTTTGGTAGAAGATAAGCCTTTCTTTTTGTACTATTCTCCGTATGCGGTTCATACCCCGTTGCACCCGGTTAAAAAGTTGCTTTCGAAGTACGAGGCAAAAACCGGATGGAACAGGCAGAATAATGCAAAATATGCTACAATGGTGGAAAATCTGGATACACAGGTGGGAAGGTTGATTAATAACCTGAAAGAATTAGGAAAGCTGGAAAATACGTTGATAATATTTATTTCGGATAATGGCGGTGTTTATAAAATAACAAAACAGTGGCCGTTGCGGGCAGGCAAAGGTTCGTATTACGAAGGAGGCATTCGCGAGCCAATGTTTGTTTACTGGAAAAATAAAATTGAAGGCGGAACAAAAACCGGGGTGCCTGTTACTAATATCGACTTTTTTCCAACAATACTTGAAACTGCCGGAATTACCAAACCTTCAGATAAAACTCTCGACGGATTTTCAATTATGCAGGTTTTAACCAATAATGCTACTTTGGATAAACGTCCGTTGTTTTGGCATTTTCCAATCTATTTAGAGAAAGGCAATGCAGAAACCCAGGATACACTGTTTCGTACACGTCCCGGCTCGGCTGTACGTTTGGGCGATTGGAAGCTTATTCAGTATTTCGAGAATAATGATATTGAATTGTACAATTTAAAAAAGGATATTGGTGAGAAGAACAATCTTGTGGATTCGAATCCTGAAAAAGCAACAGAGTTGTTGGATATTCTTGAAAAATGGAGAGATGAGACCAGTGCGCCTGTGCCCAATGAGTTAAATCCTGAGTATATTGATAATTTAAAACAATAGCTACGAGCCTCGGTTTTTCATACGCTTAACAGTTTGGTTACAGGTTTTAGGTTCAATAATCCAGATTGTAAGCCACCAGCTCAACACTTTGATTATTTAATACTGTTTTCCAATATGGAATAACTGTTGGGCCCTTCATTAAAAAGTAAATCAAGGATACTTAGGTTGGGTATAAAATCGAATTTCTCGGAAAATACCTGGGTGTATGGTTCAGGATGAAAACCAGCATCTTTGGGAGCATAGTTTTTAGGCGAAATAATCTCTCTGAGGTTGAATGTTTTTGGGGGAACTTTTTCGAAATCATCAGTAAGTATAACATTATTTTCAATTTCCAGTAGATCGCAAATAACCTCGTTTATTTTTAAATTGTAATCCAGCAGATAATTCCATTTCTTTTCAAAAAATGGATGGATTTCATCC
>JBDLJS010000183.1:0-2870 GCA_039714235.1 Bacteroidota bacterium
TGGCAGGATGTGAGAACCTTTATGATCAAGGAGATTCAATATACTCAAAGCACATAGCTTTTCGGGTTTTTCACTCTTTCTTTTTCCCTTTCTATGCGCCGAAATTATAAACTGTCCGTCAGCTGACGGATGCTTGAAAATTTTGCCTTGATAAAGGAAAAAATAAATTCGCCAAAATTACTCATTAAGTAAATTTTCGTGATTGGTATTCGTGATTTCGCTTTGCTCAATTCCCGAAAAGCTAAATCCAATAAGTATAGAATGATCCTTATTGAGTTGAAAACACAAAACGGCTAACCACTCGGCGTTTACATTTATTAGAGGAATTGACCAACCAATAGTCGGGCATCCTGTTGTTATTTATATTCCCTCGCTGTTTTAACAAACATTCTGATATTCTCCTCCGGTGTACTTGACGGGAGTGCACATCCTGCATTTAAAATAAAACGGTTGGTTTTTGTAAAAATATCCAGTAACTCAACTGTTTCCTGTTTCACCAGCTCTGGTGTGCCAAGTGCCAAAACACCGCTGGGATCTATGTCGCCAATAAAACAGGCGTCGTTATGTAAAACATCGAACGATCTTTGCGTATTGGTTTTATAATCCAATTCAAAAGCATCGGCTCCGCTTTGTAACATCAGCTCCAGAATCGCTTCGGTATCCCCGCAAATATGCAAGGTATATGGCAAGTTGTTTTTATGAGCGGTTTTAACCACCTTTTTTTCGTACGGCAGTGCATACATTTCATACATTTCTGGCGATATCATCTCAGGGCCGGCAGGGCTGTCACCATTTGATACCATATCACAACCGGTTTGCGCCATTAAATCTATAAACTGGCAGGTTTTATCGGTGCAGTACTCCAAAAGTTCAGTTAATTGGTCAGGTTCTCCCATTACCAGATCAAGCATCCACTCCTGACTGCCACGCATCATACTTGCCAGTGAAAAAGGATTCTGGTCACAATTTCCACGAACAAAAATTTCGTCTTTAAAATATTCTTTAATTAATCGGGTGGCTTCCAGCCAATTTTCTACGTAACGATAATCTCCAATGTTAACTATTTTTAATTTTTTAACATCTTCTAATTGTGTCAAATTCCCCACTGCTGAACGGGCAGGTTCATGCTCCGGGAAATCGACTGGTACACCTACAGCTCCTGCAAGGGTAACTGTATCCATATCAACAAGTATTCCGTCAAACTGATATTTTTCAACCGAGCGGATAAAAACATCTGCCATAATTCTGGGATTATTGCGAAATGTTGCCATGCTTACCCTTGCTTCCTCAGCTGCCATCATAAAATTATGTAGCATTACAGGTATTTTATCAGTAGGTTTGCCAGCTAATGCGGCATTTATTCTTTCGTATCCATTCATAATTAAATCTTTTAGAGACTTTTTAAATTTTGTTTTTATTCCAATATTTTTCCATTTCCTCCAAACTTTTTCCTTTAGTTTCCGGAATCATTTTCCAAACAAATATGAATGAAAGGAAAGCCATTATTCCAAATATCCAAAAGGAGATAGAGTGGTTAAATTTTTCAACCAGCCATGTATTTCTGTCAAGCAAAGGGAAAGTTGAAGAAACAGAATAATTCATAATCCACTGAACAGCAACCGCAACAGACATGGCTTTGCTACGAATGGTGTTTGGAAACATCTCGGATAATAATACCCAGGTTACAGGCCCCCATGAAAAGGAGAATGCTGCGACAAATCCAAGGACAGAGATAAGCGATAGAATTCCGAAACTCTGAAAATAAAAAGAGAATCCAATTACAAACATAAAGCACATCATCAGAATTGAACCAGTGAGTAACAGCGGTTTTCGTCCCCATCGGTCAACAGTATAAATTGCTACTATGGTAAATATCAAATTTGTTGCACCTACTAAAACAGTTTGGAACATTGAAGAATTAATACTATTCCCCATATTTCTGAATATTTCAGGTGCATAATAAATCATCACCTGAATTCCGACAAGTTGCTGGAAAGCAGATAATAACATCCCGACAATCAGAATTGTTAAACCAAACGACAGAAGTTTCCCGGTATGTTGTTTTAAAGAACCTAAAATAGCTTCCAGCTCCTTTTTTGCATTTTTCTCTCCACTAAAGCTTTTAAGAATTTTAAATGCCTTTTCATTCTTCCCTGATAATGCCAGCCACCTAGGACTTTCCGGCACTAACCAAAGAAGGCAAAAAAACAGGAAAGCAGGAATAAACTCTGATAAAAACATATATCTCCATCCCAGCTTCGACAGCCATTCTTCTCCACCCAGCCTGGCAATAAAATAATTAACGAAATAGACAATCAGGATACCTGACACAATAGCCATTTGATTCCAGGAGACAAGCTTTCCCCTAATAGCAGCGGGAGCAACTTCTGCTATATACATAGGAGACAAAACAGAAGCAATTCCGATTCCGATTCCGCCTATAATACGGTATATAATAAATGGGGTAAGCACATTGTAATCACCTTTACCAACTGCCGCCAAACCGATTTCGGGCCAGGCTGAACCAATACTGGAAACAATAAAAAGGGCAGCAGCCAGTATTAACGATTTTTTACGCCCCATTTTTTGACTTAAATATCCTCCCAGTGCACTGCCCAAAATACATCCTATTAAGGCACTCGAAACAATGAATCCAAGTAGAGAATTAGCATATTTCTCGGATAGAGAAAGGGGTTCAACAAAAAATTTATTCAGAGATTCAACCGTGCCGGAAATAACAGCCGTATCGTACCCAAACAAGAATCCTCCAAGTACTACAACCAGAGAGATTGCATAAACCTTTTTTTTATTAAATACTTGATTGATTTCTTGCATAATTTATAGATAGGTTGTCAAACAATATATTTGAA
>JBDLJS010000184.1:0-2811 GCA_039714235.1 Bacteroidota bacterium
TTGAAGTTTTTAATAACCAAAAATTTGGTAATTTTAAGGCAAAGAAAAAGGATAAAAATGAAGTTTAAAAAGAATTGCTGACCAAACTTAACCACTAAAAAAGTAACTTCATCTTATCCTTTTTATAATAACGTCCCCTTTATTTAACTATTGCACTTCATATATTTAAAAATGTTAAAACATTAATTTTATCTTTAGATTTGTAAATTAGTTCAACTAAACCATAGCTTAATAATATAAACCATGTATTTACTAGGATTCGATATAGGCTCCTCTTCAGTAAAAGCCTCGTTAATTGACGGAGAAAACGGCAATCTTGTTGCTTCGTCATTCCATCCTAAACAGGAAATGAAAATTACAGCCCACAAAGCCGGATGGGCAGAACAGGATCCGGAACTTTGGTGGAAAAACCTGAAACTGGCTTTAGCCGAGATTTTAATAGAATCAAATGTAAATCCGGGAAGTATCGATTCGATAGGCATTTCGTACCAGATGCACGGATTAGTAATGGTTGATAAAAACCACGAAGTAATCCGGCCCTCTATTATCTGGTGCGACAGCCGGGCTACAAAATTTGGCGACCGGGCATTCGAGCAAATTGGTAGTCAGAGGTGCCTGTCAAGCCTGCTAAATTCGCCTGGAAACTTTACAGCCTCGAAACTCAAGTGGGTTAAAGAAAACGAGCCTGAACTTTTCACAAAGATTTATAAAATAATGCTTCCCGG
This sequence comes from Bacteroidota bacterium, assembly GCA_039714235.1. GTDB lineage: Bacteria > Bacteroidota > Bacteroidia > Bacteroidales > Prolixibacteraceae > Draconibacterium. Next base: position 726 of record JBDLJS010000184.1, read on the forward strand.
CGATTATATTGCCATGAAACTGACAGGTGAAATTCAAACTACGGTCAGTGGTTTGTCGGAAGGAATTATGTGGAACTTTCAGGAAAACACCATAGCCGATTTTCTATTCGATCATTACGGATTTTCTTCTGAAGTAATTCCTGAGATTGTACCAACCTTTGGAATATCGGGCGAGGTATCAGCACCTGTTGCTGCTGAACTGGGACTCTCACCTAAAACAAAAGTAAGTTACCGTGCCGGCGACCAGCCCAATAATGCTTTATCGCTTAATGTTCTGAATCCGGGCGAGATTGCAACTACAGCCGGAACATCAGGTGTTGTTTATGGTGTAAGTAACGAAATTAAATACGACCCCCAATCGCGTGTAAATACATTTGCACATGTGAACCATTCTGCAGAAAACATACGACTGGGAGTTTTACTTTGTATTAATGGCACAGGAATTTTAAATGCATGGTTAAAACGAATGGTTGGAGAAAATATTTCGTATGAAGAAATGAATGACCTGGCTACTAATATTCCAATTGGTTCAGAAGGAATTACTACCCTACCCTTTGGAAACGGGGCGGAACGTGTTCTAAACAATAAAAATATTGGGTCAATGTTTAGCGGAATTAATTTTAACATCCACCAAAAAGGACATTTAGTGCGGTCTGCCCAGGAAGGAATTGTTTTTTCGTTTAAATACGGGATGGATATTATGCAGGATATTGGAATAAATGCATCGGTTATCCGGGCCGGAAAAGCCAATATGTTCCTCAGCCCGGTTTTCAGAGATACATTGGCCGGAGTTACCGGGGCAACAATCGAGTTATACAATACCGATGGTTCGGTTGGTGCAGCCCGTGGTGCAGGAGTTGGATCGGGATACTACAAATCGTTCAGTGAAGCATTTACGAACCTGAAAAAACTGGATATTGTTGAACCCGATAACTCAAAGGTTGCACAGTACAGTAAGGCATATGAAAATTGGAAGGTTCAATTAGAAAAAGTAATATAGTTTACACCGTACTTTAGTGTGGTGGCCGAATAACTGGAAGCGAACTGGATAAAGCGATATAACTTACACCGTGCTTTAGCGCGGTGATAGATAGAACGGAGCTAGCTCCAGGAAATTAGAATTTTTGTATTTTAATAAATTACACAAATTCTAATTTCCCTTTAACATAGCAAAATATTAAAATCACCGCCCTAAAAAAGACGGTGCAAAAAATAAGATAATATAAACTAAATAGAGATTAAAAAAATGGAAGTATTAATAGGAAACAAAGAGTATTTTAAAGGTATAGACCAGGTAAAATATGAAGGGCCCGGATCAAAAAATCCACTTGCCTTTAAATGGTACGACGAAAATAAAGTAGTTGCAGGAAAAACCATGAAAGACCATTTGCGTTTTGCAGTGGCTTACTGGCACACCTTCTGCGGAACCGGAGGCGACCCGTTTGGGCCGGGAACACAAATTTTCCCATGGGATGGTGCAACTGGTGCGATAGATGCAGCCAAAGAGAGAATGGATGCTGCATTCGAGTTCATCACAAAAATGAACATTCCATTTTACTGTTTCCACGACACTGATTTAGTCGGCGACGGTTCGGTTTTCGAGATTGAAAAGCGCATGGAAAAAATGACAGAAATTGCCAAAGCAAAACAAAATACATCGGGCGTTAAATTGCTTTGGGGCACTGCAAATGTTTTCTCAAATCCACGCTACATGAACGGTGCATCAACCAATCCTGATTTCAGCGTTATTGCAAATGCGGGTGTTCAGGTTAAAAATGCCATTGATGCAACCATTGCCTTGGGCGGAACCAACTATGTTTTCTGGGGTGGACGCGAAGGTTACATGAGCCTGCACAACACCGACACCAAACGCGAACTGGCACACATGGGACGATTCCTCACAATGGCACGCGATTACGGTCGCGCACAAGGCTTCACCGGTACATTCCTGATTGAACCAAAACCTATGGAGCCAACAAAACACCAGTACGACTACGATGCACAAACTGTGATCGGGTTCCTGAAAGAGCACGGTCTGGAAAACGACTTCAAACTTAACATCGAAGTAAACCATGCTACCCTGGCA
>JBDLJS010000185.1:0-2668 GCA_039714235.1 Bacteroidota bacterium
TATGGCACGCGGCAAATGGAAAGACGATCCGATTTTTAAAAATAAAGGCCCGTGGAAAGGCGGTAAGTTTGGCTCTTTCGATGGCGGAATGAGGGTGCCAATGATTGCCTACTGCCCGGGAATAGTCCCCAATGCAACTACCGACCATCAGGTTGTTTTGTACGATTTCCTTGCAACAGCTTGCGACTTGGCCGGTATTGAACAGCCCGAAAACGACGGAATAAGTTTTGTTCCGCTTCTTGAAGGTAATTTCGAAAAACAGGAAACGCACGAATACATGTATTGGGGTGGAGGTACTTATATGCCACAGGCCCAGGCGGTAAGAATGGGTAAATGGTTTGGAATGAGAGAAAAATATGAAGAGCCCATCCAGCTTTGGAATCTCGAAACTGATTTAAGTTGCGAGCACGACATTGCTGGTGATAATCATGAAATTGTGAAAGAGATTCTGGAAATTATGAAACGCGAGCATGTTGACAGCGAGTGGTATCAGAATCCCGGGGAAACAAAAGAGGAGATAAAAGCAAAATGGCAAAAGGCTATCGACATGAACAGTATACAGAATGCTATTAAGGGAAATTCAATATATCCTGATGAAAAATAGATTGTATTTTACTGTACTTGTCCTGTTTGTTTTAACAGGCACGTTCAGTAATACGGCTCATGCACAACAAGTTTCAGACTGGAAAGGATTTGAACAGGTTAGCTTTACATTTGAGGAATATAACGCCTGGGTGGTAAAGCCCCAAAATCCACAGAAAGGAAACCCATGGATTTGGCGGGCCCGGTTTCCCGGGTGGCATACAGAAATGGACAGTATGCTCGCATCCGAAGGATTTCACCTGGCATTTATCGACACAAAAAACAAATACGGAAGCACTGATGCTGTGGCAGTATGGGACAGGTTTTATGCCCACGTTATTAAAAATTTCAATCTAAATAAAAAAGTTACTCTTGAAGGTGTGAGTCGTGGCGGGCTGTTTATTTACAACTGGGCTAAAAAGAATCCCGAGAAGGTAAATGCCATTTATGCCGAAGCTCCGGTATGCGATTTTAAAAGCTGGCCTGCCGGTTTCGGAGAAGGAAAAGGAAGTCAGGATGACTGGAAACTCCTGATGGCTGAATATGGTTTTGTAACGGTTGAAGAGGCAAAAGATTACGTCGGAAACCCAATTGATGGATTGGCAGAGCTTGCAAAACACAAGGTTCCTGTAATTCATATGATTGGTTTAAATGATGAAGTTGTTCCGGCAAAGGAAAATACATTAATGTTAATCGACCGTTATATAAAGCTTGGTGGAATTGCAACAATTGTCCCCTGTACCAAAGGAGAACAGAAGTTGTTCGGGCATCACTTTCCAATCGACAACCCACGCTTGGGAGCCGATTTTATTAAATACCATTCACAGTTGCCAAAAGCCAAGCTCGATGCTTCGGCATACCATATTATGCGAGGAGGAATCAGAAACTCGTTCATAAAATTTGAACAGGAGAAAAAAGGGCGGGTTGCTTTTCTGGGGGGGTCAATAACTAAAATGGGTGGTTGGCGCGACTCCATCTGTAATTACCTGGCCAGCCGTTTCCCCGATACTGAATTTGATTTTATCCCCGCAGGTATTGGTTCTATGGGCACTACTCCGGCAGCATTCCGACTCCAACGCGATGTGCTTAAAAACGGCCCGGTTGACCTGCTTTTTGAAGAAGCTGCCGTGAATGATGCCACAAACGGACGAACGGCAGAAGAGCAAATAAGGGCAATGGAAGGAATTGTAAGGCACGTGCGAAAAAATAATCCGGTTTGCGATGTTGTAATTATGCACTTTGTTGATCCTGATAAAATGAAAACATACCGGAAAGGTGAGGTTCCCGAAGTAATTCAAAATCACGAAAAAGTAGCTGAACATTATAATATTTCAACCATAAACCTGGCAAAAGAGGTAACCGAGCGTATTGATGCCGGAGAGTTTACGTGGACAGATGATTTTAAAAACCTCCATCCATCGCCTTTCGGGCAGAATATTTATTATCAGTCGATGAAGATTTTTCTGGACAATGCGTGGTTTGGTTTTGTTGCCGACGACGATAAACCTGAAGTACATAAAATGCCTGACAAGCTGGATGTAGCCTGTTATAATAACGGAATACTTGTGCCTGTTGAGGATGTGGGTCGCTTGAAAGGTTGGAGTTATGTTGAAAACTGGCAACCTGATGATAAAAAGGGAACACGTTCAAATTATGCAAATGTTCCAATGTTGGTTGGCGAAGATGCCGGAAAAATTGTTAAGTTTAAGTTTGAGGGGAATGCCGTAGGTATTGCAGTTGCAGCAGGCCCCGATGCAGGAATAATTGAATACAGCATTGATGGGGAACTATGGCAAAAACAGGATTTGTTTACACGCTGGAGTTCGTATCTGCACCTGCCGTGGTACTACACTCTGGCATCGGGATTAAAACCCGGGAAGCATATTTTGCAGCTTAGGGTTTCAAAAGAAAAAAATCAGGCAAGTGCGGGGCGATTTTGTAGAATACGTTATTTCTTTGTGAACGAAAACAAGAAACATCAGTAATCATTTAATAGAATGTTTATATGAATTTCAGAAGGTATATTGTCTTATTAATTGGACTTATTTTTTCTATAAATACTTTTTCACAAAAGGACATTCAAAAG
>JBDLJS010000186.1:0-2668 GCA_039714235.1 Bacteroidota bacterium
TATGGCACGCGGCAAATGGAAAGACGATCCGATTTTTAAAAATAAAGGCCCGTGGAAAGGCGGTAAGTTTGGCTCTTTCGATGGCGGAATGAGGGTGCCTATGATTGCCTATTGCCCGGGAATAGTCCCCCATGCAACTACCGACCATCAGGTTGTTTTGTACGACTTTTTGACAACTGCCTGTGATATGGCAGGTATAGAGCCCCTTGAAAACGACGGAATCAGTTTTGTTCCCCTTCTGGAAGGAAACCTTGAAGAACAAGAAGTTCACGAGTATATGTATTGGGAAGGCGGCACCTATATGCCACAGGCTCAGGCAGTAAGGATGGGAGATTGGTTTGGAATGAGGCAAAAATATGAAGAGCCAATCCAGCTTTGGAACCTTAAAAACGATGTAAGTTGCGAACATAACATTGCTGATGGGAACCCGGAAATAGTAAAAGAAATTCTGGAAATTATGAAACGCGAGCATGTTGACAGCGAGTGGTATCAAAATCCGGGAGAAACAAAAGAGGAGATAAAAGCAAAATGGCAAAAGGCTATCGACATGAACAGTATTCAAAATGCTGTAAAAGGAAATTCAATATATCCTGATGAAAAATAGATTGTATTTTACTGTACTTGTCCTGCTTGTTTTAACAGGCACGTTCAGTTATGCGGCTCATGCACAACAAGTTTCAGACTGGAAAGGATTTGAACAGGTTAGCTTTACATTTGAGGAATATAACGCCTGGGTGGTAAAGCCCCAAAATCCACAGGAAGGAAATCCCTGGGTGTGGCGGGCCCGGTTTCCCTGGTGGCATACCAAAATGGACAGTATGTTGGTGTCCGAAGGGTTTCACCTGGCATTTATTGATACAAAAAATAAATATGGAAGCACTGATGCTGTGGCAGTATGGGACAGATTCTATACACATCTTCTTGAAAATTTCAATCTAAATAAAAAAGTTACTCTTGAAGGAGTAAGCCGTGGCGGACTGTTTATTTACAACTGGGCTAAAAAGAATCCCGAGAAGGTAAATGCCATTTATGCCGAAGCCCCGGTATGCGATTTTAAAAGCTGGCCTGCTGGTTTCGGAGAAGGAAAAGGAAGTCAGGATGACTGGAAACTCCTGATGGCTGAATATGGTTTTGTAACGGTTGAAGAGGCAAAAGGTTACGTCGGAAACCCAATTGATGGATTGGCAGAGCTTGCAAAACACAAGGTTCCTGTAATTCATATGATTGGTTTAAATGATGAAGTTGTTCCTGCAAAGGAAAATACATTAAAGTTAATCGACCGCTATATAAAGCTTGGCGGAATTGCAACAATTATCCCCTGTACCAAAGGAGAACAAAAGCTGTTTGGCCATCATTTCCCCATTGATAATCCCCGGTTGGGAGCCGATTTTATAAAATACAATTCCGGTTTGGAAGAGGAGCACCTTGATGCTTCAGCTTACCACAAATTACGAGGAGGAATCAGAAACTCGTTCATAAAATTTGAGCAGGAGAAGAAGGGGAGAGTTGCCTTTCTGGGAGGCTCTATAACATATAATGGCGGCTGGCGCGACTCTGTTTGCAATTATCTCACCAACCGTTTCCCCGATACTGAATTTGATTTTATTGCAGCAGGAATCCCTTCGATGGGAACCACCCCGGCAGCTTTCAGACTTGAGCGCGATGTATTAATGAATGGCCCGGTTGACCTACTTTTTGAAGAGGCTGCCGTGAATGATGCTACAAACGGACGAACGGCAGAAGAGCAAATCAGGGCAATGGAAGGAATTGTAAGGCACGTGCGAAAAAACAATCCGCTTTGTGATATTGTAATTATGCACTTTGTTGATCCTGATAAAATGAAAATATACCGGAAAGGTGAGGTTCCCGAAGTAATTCAAAATCACGAAAAAGTAGCTGAACATTATAATATTTCAACCATAAACCTGGCAAAAGAGGTAACCGACCGTATTGATGCCGGAGAGTTTACGTGGAAAGATGATTTTAAAAACCTCCATCCATCGCCTTTTGGGCAGAATATTTATTATCAGTCGATGAAGATTTTTCTGGACAATGCGTGGTTTGGTTTTGTTGCCGACGACGATAAACCTGAAGTACATAAAATGTCTGACAAGCTGGATGTAGCCTGTTATAATAACGGAATACTTGTGCCTGTTGAGGATGTGGGGCGCCTGAAAGGTTGGAGTTATGTTGAAAACTGGCAACCTGATGACAAAAAGGGAACACGTTCAAATTATGCAAATGTTCCAATGTTGGTTGGCGAAGATGCCGGGAAAATTGTTAAGTTTAAGTTCGAGGGGAATGCCGTAGGTATTGCAGTTGCAGCAGGGCCCGATGCAGGAATAATTGAATACAGCATTGATGGGGAACCATGGCAAAAACAGGATTTGTTTACACGCTGGAGTTCGTATCTGCACTTGCCGTGGTACTACACTCTGGCATCGGGATTAAAACCCGGGAAGCATATTTTGCAGCTTAGGGTTTCAAAAGAAAAAAATCAGGCAAGTGTGGGGCGATTTTGTAGAATACGTTATTTCTTTGCGAACGAAAACAAGAAACATCAGTAATTATTTAATAGAATGTTTATATGAATTTCAGAAGGTATATTGTCTTATTAATTGGACTTATTTTTTCTATAAATACTTTTTCACAAAAGGACATTCAAAAG
>JBDLJS010000187.1:0-2659 GCA_039714235.1 Bacteroidota bacterium
TGTAAAATTCCATTGGGTACTTGTACCACCATCGCAGTTAGGATTGACCCGTACGGTTATAACGGGCGAAAATCCAGAAAGATTTAATCGAACACTTTTTTTCTCGCCTACGCATCCCGAATTAAAAATTGTACGTCCCCCATTTGTGATAATTATTTGATCTTCTTCAGTAAAAGTTTGATAATCAAACATAAAGCTGCCAAAGCTTTGTCCCAGGTCAATGGTGTGTTCCTCAGGGGTATTGGCGCCGGCTTGTTGCTGGTCGTTGCAATTACTTTGGTGCCTGACTGGTTGTTGCTGGTTCATGGCTGAGTTTATTGTGTTTCCCGATCCAGATGGATATCCGGTTGGCATTGCCGGATTATTTCCATTTACTACATTCATAATATCCATAGTCATATTTAATATGCTACCCCAGTCGACAGTTGGCTTTTTAGGAATCGGGACACAAGCCGTTTGATTCCTGTTCCATTGATAGCCTGGCATACAGTCGCATACTTTTTCGTTTAATACAGGGTCGAATACAGGACGTGAATTTGGTAGGTGGGAACAGTCGAATTGAGGTTGCTGTTGCTGCTGTTGTTGAATTAATTTTTCACATGCAGTGTAATCTTCATTCCATTGGTAGCCGGGTAAACAATCACAATAAGCCTGTTGGCTCACCGGGTTCCATACAGCTTCAGTATTTGGATAACCCGAACAATCGGTGTTTTGTAATACTGCCAGCGATTTAGATATACATTTAGTATAGTTTTCGTCCCATTCGTACCCGGGTAAACAGTCGCAAATTACCTCTTCGTTAACCGGATCCCATATTGGTTGTGTATTCGGATATTGAGAGCAATCTGTCTGGGCAACTTGTATATCTTGTTTTGATAAACATTGGGTGAAGTCTTCGTTCCATTCATAACCAGCCATACAGTCGCAATACGGTTCATTGCTGCTGTAATCCCATTTTGGTTCGGTATTTAGCCATTGCGAACAATCTGAATTATCGAGTATTGCCTGTACGTTGGGTACACATTTTTTTTGTGCAGGGTCCCAGGTGTGGTATGGATCGACACAACTGCAAATAACCTGTTCGGAAACAGGATTCCACTCGGCAACTGCCCCTTGAACGTTTGCACAATCAGCCTGGCTTAGCAGGCTGTTAATATCAGGGGGTGTTCTTGACGATTCTTCCGGTGGATTAGTTGTTGGTATTGGTGTAAGGTTGAAATTAATCTCATTATCAGCAGTGTTGGAATTACTGTTCCCATTCATACATTGAAATATCAGATCCTTCTTTTTATCTAAACATTCCTGGCATTTTTCATCAGCAGCAACATCAAGAAGTATGATAGAATTATCACATTCAGGACAATATTTTGAGCGACAATATTCATACGAGTTGTTATCATCGTCATTTGATTGGTTATTTTGCTGATTGCTATTAAATATACAATCTCGACTTACTGCCTCCATGATATCGTCTGAAATTGAGTTGGCTTGACGAATACAGTCTTTTACGTTATTGGGGGACGCCGAATTTCTAATAAGCGATGATATACGGTTCTCCAGATCCAGGTTATTTAGGTTTGCACATCTAATAATAAAAGAGCCTGATGGTTGCTGAATTTCATCGTAGGTTATTAATACTTTTTTTGTTCTGGTAAGATACCCGGAGGCCAGTTTCATCTGTCTTTTAGCTTCTTTTTCATCATTATTTCTAACCAAGGCTTCTTCTGCCTGACGGAAGGCCTGAGATGCATAAGCTGTGCTAAAACCTAAGCGAAAATAGCAGGTTGCACAGGTCGTATTATTTAATACTTCACCGTTATACATCATTATTGAAAGCTCATTTGCCCATGAATTGTAGGTGCTGTTTATCTGAGTATATACTCTTCCTCTTTTAAATTTATGATTGGTTGTATTTTGTAGCTCTTTTAATTGATAGGCAAGATATGACTGTTTTTGGCGCCAACTCGTCCATGCCGGAATATGAGGTGCACAAGAATTTGCTGCCCTCTCCACTGCAACAGAAGCTTCCTGCAATTGCTCATATATTATTAAATCGAATGGAGAAGGTGCTTCCCGGGGGCGGGTGTATTCGAGAAGAGCATCTGCCCATCCCATAAAACGGCCTGTGCTGTAAATCCATGCACAGCAGTCAGGGCTGTCCTGTTGTTGTGCAGTTGTTGAATTAACCACGAAAATGTTGTAAATAAACAACTGTATTAAAATAAGCCTTGTAAATATATTCATCACTTAAAAACTAAATTTCATTCCCAAATAAACAACAGACATTCTGTATTCGTCATTTTCAATAATTTCTGATATCCAAACCTCAGATCCCAGGGTAAACATAAATTTTCCAGATCCATATTTCACCCGGGCTGTTAAATCGTACGAACTATTGGTAGGGGTGCTGCCAAAAAAGTTAAAATCGTCATCTGATGATCGGAACGCAGTATTAATTTCAATACCAAATTCTGACATAACAAACCTTTTGTTATGATAAATCCGGTATCCGACGAAGAGAGGAATCTTTCCAAAAAAGAATGTCATTTCATCTAAATTGTAATTAGTTGAGAAATCGACAAAATAGAAATTCATGTTTACTCCAACTCCGACATACATTTTACCACCAATAAGTTGTTCTAAGCCAACATTGAAACCG
>JBDLJS010000188.1:0-2592 GCA_039714235.1 Bacteroidota bacterium
ATTGAAGGATTGGATTCGGTTCGGTTCGAATTCTCTTCAACCGATTACGACGGCGTTAAACATTCGGTAGAAAAAGTATTTAATTACAGCGATTTGGATTAGGGTTTGTCAAGAAATAAAGTGCGCAAAATTGGCGAAGTTATTTTGTGCTTTATCAAGACGTAAAAGCTGCGAATAGCCACAGTTTATTTAATGCTTTTATAACGAAGATAAAGTGCAAAAGAACGAGCCAGGATGTGCAGGTTATTTCTTGACAATCCCTTAGTAGTGTAATCAATTAATATTCGGTATTATTAATTTAAAAGGGTATCAGTTTTTGACACCCTTTTTTATAATATTTTAGCAGTTTATCATTCTGTAATTAAACTAATTCGCATTTAATTCTACTTTTACAGATTTTGGAAATCATGCTTAACACCGTCCTTTAGGGCGGTGAAATGGAAATGGTATCGAAGCCTGGATTTTGTAAAATTTTATAACTTTTTAGTTTATAAAACTTTACAAAATCTTTTTAATCTTTGGGACTCACGGATTCACCGCACTAAAGGACGGTGTTAGTGATACAAATTAAAACTGTCAAAGTAGAATTAATAAATTATATCATTTGTCACCTCACTTCAATTTGTTTATTTTGAAACACAAAATTCAATACAAAATGAAGAATCTGGCATTAATTATTCTGGCTGCAATTTTTGTTTATAGTTGCACAAATAAGGAAATGGTATCAACCTCAGACAATTATGTACCCGATACTCCGAAACTGACATCGGACATTATGACACCCGAAGTGCTCTGGTCGTTTGGCAGGTTAGGCGGGGCACAGGCTTCGCCCGACGGGAAAACGGTTTTATACACCGTTTCTTATTACAATATTGAAGAAAACAAATCGTACCGCGATATTTATACAATTCCGGTTTCAGGAGGTGAGGCAATAAATATTACCAACACGGGAATTAAAGAGTTTAATGCAGTGTGGCGTCCTGATGACAATAAAATCGGTTATCTTTCTTCTGTTTCAGGCAGTGTACAATTGTGGGAAATGAATCCTGACGGAAGCGGGACTAAACAGGTTTCAGACATTGACGGTGGAATTTCCGGATTTCAATATTCTCCCGATCAGTCGAAAATATTTTATCTGAAAAGTGTAAAACTTGATGATAATATTAAAGACCTATATCCCGACCTTCCAAAAGCCAATGCTCGTTTGGAAACCGATATTATGTACCGCCACTGGGATACATGGCACGACTATACTTACAACCATATTTTTGTAGCCGACTATTCAAACGGAAAAGTTGGAGAAGGCATAGACATTTTGGAGGGTGAAAAATTTGATTCGCCGATGAAACCTTTTGGAGGTACCGAGCAGATTGTATGGAGTCCCGATGGAAAAACCATTGCTTACACATGCAAAAAGAAAGTTGGTAAAGATTATTCCATTTCAACCAATTCTGAAATTTATTTGTACAATACAGAAACCGGAAAAACCATCAATTTTACTTCGGGTATGATGGGCTACGACCAGAATCCGGTTTTTTCGCCCGACGGAAAACAGCTGGCGTGGGAAAGTATGGAACGCGACGGCTACGAAGCGGACAAAAACCGTTTGTTTGTGGCCATTCTGGAAACTGGGGAGAAGAAAGATTATTCGGCAGATTTCGATCAGAATTCACACGGATTAAACTGGAGCGAAGATGGGAAATCGATTTATTTTATCAGCGATATTCATGCTACCGATGAAATTTACCGGCTTGATTTGGCAGATGGTTCAATTGTCCGCTTAACCGATGGTGTTCATAATTATCAGAGTGTTGTATCCGTTGGAGAAAAGCTTTTGGCACAGAAAGTTTCCATGTCGCAACCTGCAGAATTGTACTTGGTTGATGCAATCACCGGAAAAGAGGAGGCCCTGACAACAGTAAATAAAGGTATTCTCGACCAGCTTACAATGGGGAAAGTGGAGAAACGCTGGATGGAAACTACCGACGGAAAACAGATGGCGGTTTGGGTAATTTATCCTCCGCATTTCGACCCGAATAAAAAATATCCGACAATACTTTACAACCAGGGCGGGCCGCAGGGAACTGTAAGCCAGTTTTGGTCGTACCGATGGAATTTCCAGATGATGGCAGCAAACGATTATATTATCGTTGCACCTAACCGTCGCGGATTGCCCGGTTTTGGACAGGAGTGGAACGAACAGATTTCTAAAGACTACGGCGGACAAAATATAAAAGACCTGTTAACTGCCATCGATGTTATGGCAAAAGAGCCGTTTGTTGATGAAACCAGGCTTGGAGCAGTTGGCGCCAGTTATGGTGGTTTTTCAGTAATGTACCTGGCCGGTAACCACGATGGTCGGTTTAAAGCTTTTATTGCCCACGATGGTATTTTTAACTTCGAGCACATGTACACTTCAACCGAGGAGATGTGGTTTGTAAACTGGGATTACGGTGGTGCATACTGGGACAAAACCAATGCACCTGCACAGCGTTCATACACCTTCTCGCCGCATAAATATGTACAAAACTGGGATACGCCAATTCTGATTGTTCAGGGGGAAAAAGATTACAGGGTACCACCCGAACAGGG
>JBDLJS010000189.1:0-2588 GCA_039714235.1 Bacteroidota bacterium
TGCCAGGCAGGACGACAAAAAACAGTAGCAGAACGGGTCAGCCCAGTGACAGGACGACTTTTTTAGTGCTCCTGAAGCACCAACTCGATGGCAGGAAGGATAAAACATTGGCAGGAAGGGATGACGGAGCAGCAGGAGCTGTATTTTCTTGAAACAACCATTAAATTTCCATCCATTCTCTATATTAGCTTAACACTTTTTTATATATTCGTGCTACGAATTATAAAAAAAGTAACACCATGTCAGTTTCAAGATTTGGAGTATCGTTAGACGAAGAGTTGTTAAAAGCCCTCGATGCTTTTGTTTCAGACAATGGATTTGCCAACCGATCGCAGGCCATCCGCCATTTAATTGAAAAAAATATGGTAGAGGAAAAATGGAGGTGCGACAATATTGTTGCCGGTGCTGTAGCCTTGGTATTCAACAACGAAAAAAAGGAAATATTTAAAACATCGTCCGATATTCAAATGGAATATCATGATTATATTCTTTCAACCCAAAGCTTTTACCTTAACCAATTAAACCATATGCAGATTATCGCCGTTAAAGGTCCTTCAAGAATTCTTACCGAATTATCTGATAAACTTATAAGCATTAAAGGTATTCAACACGGCAAATTAATAATGAGTAAAGCCGAATAGAGCACATCGCTAACCTTCCGCCAGCAGGCGGAGAGGAGAAAAAGTAAAATTTTTAAACCTAATGGTAACACGGAATAGACAAAAAGTAACACGACAATAAATAATGAAGCAGGTATTTTTCACATTAGTAGTAATCTTTGTATCAGTATTTTTTCTTTCTGAAACGTGTAATGCCCAGCTAAATTTTATAGCAGATACAATTGAAATAAATGAAGTTGTTGTAACCGGAACTCCGGTAAAAGTAAACCGGAATAATGTTCCCATGGCTGTTTCGGTAGTTAACCGGCTGCAAATTGAAGAAAGCGACGAATCGGCAATCCTGTCGGTTTTAAACGGGCGTGTACCCGGGCTTTTTGTAACCGAGCGTGGAGTAACCGGTTTCGGAGTTGCCAAAGGCTCTGCCGGACAAATTTCGATACGGGGAATTGGAGGAAATCCCACTACAGGTGTATTAATGCTTATTGACGGGCACCCACAGTTTATGGGAATAATGGGCCATCCGCTTCCCGATTCGTATGTGGCTTCCGATGTCGAGCGGGTAGAGGTTATTCGAGGCCCGGCCTCAATTTTATATGGTTCGAATGCAATGGGAGGAGTAATAAACATTATTACAAAAAAACAAACCACCCAGGGAGTTAACGCTAATGCCCGCATTTTATATGGTTCGTACAACACACAAAAGTACATGGCTTCTGCAGGTTTCAAAAAAAACAAATTTAGCGGCTATATATCCGGCAACCACGATCAAACCGACGGGCATCGCCCGCACTCCGATTTCAAAATTAATAATGGATATATTAAACTTGGATACGAGATTAACGAACATTTTTATGTTTCAACCGATGCGAGCCTTGCTGCTTTCGAATCGGCCGACCCGGGACCTGATACCCTGAATGCAAAACCCGGTGAACGTATCGATATCTTTCGAGGTTATTGGGCCTTTAAACTTCAAAACGAATTTGAAAAATCATCCGGATCAGTAAACGTTTTTTACAATTTTGGAGAGCATAATATTACAGATGGATTTCATTCGAAAGACCATAATTACGGGCTAAATCTTTATGAATCGTTTAAGTTATTTGAGGGGAACACCATTACTGCAGGGATAGATTATATGAATTATGGAGGCTATGCAGAAAATGTTAAAGCCATAGGTGGAAAAGGAATTGTTTTTGCCGATACATCAATTAATGAATATGGATTTTATGGCTTTGCTCAACAAGCTATCCGAAATCTTACGCTTAACGCCGGGCTTCGGTATCAGCACCACAGCCAGTATGGAGGGCAGTGGATACCTTCAGTAGGTTTCGCTCTCGATTTTAAAGGAGGTACTGCATGGAAAGGGAATATCTCGAAAGGATTCCGAAGTCCCACAATGCGCGAATTATTCCTTTGGGGGCCAAATCCCAACCTTAATCCGGAAACCATTATTAATTACGAAACGGGCATCTCAAAATCGTTCTTCAACAAAAAAATGAATGCAGAGCTAACCCTGTTTATGATTGAAGGAGATAATCTAATAGTTAATGTTGGGCCTCCAAACGGATATTTAAACTCAGGTGAAATTTCGAATAAAGGAATTGAATTTGTACTGAATGCAGAACCAATAGATAACCTGCATTTTAATGCAACTTACAGTTATATTAACATGGAAAACCCGGTATTTGCAACACCAGAGCATCACCTGTTTTTAAATGCCCGTTACAGATTGAATAAGCTACAAATGATGGCAAGTCTTCAACAGGTTTCAGGATTAGACAACGATCCTTCTCCTGCGGTTAATAAAGAAAACTATACCCTGCTAAATGCTAAGGCAATATATAATCTAACCAGAAATCTGAAACTATTTGTTAGTGGCGAAAACTTACTGGGTACCGAATACGAAGTAAACCGTTACTACACCATGCCGGGAGTAACTGTTTTTTCCGGGCTTAATTTTATTTTTTA
>JBDLJS010000190.1:0-2535 GCA_039714235.1 Bacteroidota bacterium
AGGGAAGGGATTTATCGCTTTTCAAAACCATTGTTGCTTACTTACGATGATTCTGGTGAGAAGGGTAAAGAGATTAAATACTCGGCTTATGAAAACGAAAAAGTAATTTTTAGCGGAAGCCAACAGCTTTCTCCCAAATGGGAAAAATACAACGATAAAATATTTGTTGCCCCGGTAAAAATGAAGGTTGACCAGGGATTTTCTCCTCGTTCAATCTATGTTAACGGCGAAGCTTGTCCGCTGGCAAGGTATCCTGATTTAGTTCCGGGGAAAAGGCCTTTTGGCGGGGTAAAATCCGATTGCATCAGCCCTGAACGTGTTGCGAACTGGAAGATGCCGGAGAGTGCTTATGTGCATGGTATGCAGCATGGAAAGTGGGGGAGTATCCATTATAAAATAACCGGTGTAACCGAAAAGGGCTACCCACATCTTGAACTGGTTTCAATAAATACCTCCACAATGTACAACAATGCTCAGTTGCACACCAACGACCGTTATGTGGAAAATGTGTTTGAAGAACTGGATGCCCCCGGCGAATGGTTTTGGGATAAAACTACGGAGTTGCTTTATTTCTATCCGCCCGAAAATATTGACATTAAAAAGGCTACATTCGAAATCCCGGTTACTTCCGCTTTGGTTCAGCTAAAAGGCGATATGGAAAATCCTGTTCGCCACATAAAATTCAGCAATATAGAATTCGAAAAAACACGTTCAACCTGGTACCTGACCACCGAGCACCTTCCGGTTGGCGATTATGTTATTCACCGTGGTGCGGCTGTTTTGTTGGAAGCCACCGAAAACTGTGAAGTTGTTGATTGTAATTTTACTGATATTGGCAGTAATGCAGTAATGTTGAGCAACTACAACAATCATTCAATAATAAAAGGAAACCGCCTGGAGAATATTCAGGCCAACGGAATAGTGTTGGTTGGAAGCCGCGATGCCATGCGCGACTCTCCGTGGTGCGATGTGCTCGACAATAGCAACACCAAAGACTTTACCCAAAATTACGGGTACGAACTTACTTACCGGGTTTGGAACGAACCTCTGCGCGACAGCCAACCAAGTACAGACACTGTTCCCGGACCAAAAACGGAAAACTATCCGCGCTATTGTTTGGTTGAAAATAATTTGATAACCCGCGCCGGAGATTTGGAAAAACAAGCAGCCGGCGTGTTGTTGTCGATGTGTGCCGAAAATAACATAAATCACAATTCGGTTTATGACCTTCCGCGTGCCGGCATTTGTATAAACGACGGCTGTTGGGGAGGTAATGTGGTAGAAAATAACGATGTATTCCATACTGTACTGTCAACTGCCGACCATGGCCCGTTTAACTCGTGGGGCCGCGACCGCCACTGGACAATGGCTATGCACGGCGTGGTTAAAAAAGGAGATGAAAACGCACACGACAGGAGCCGGCTCGATACCTATATCCCGAATGTTATCAGGCACAACCGTTTTACGCATACTATTTCTTCTCACTCGTGGGGTATCGACCTCGACGATGGTTCATCGAATTATCATATTTACGATAACCTGACCATTGGATGCAGCGTTAAACTACGAGAAGGTTTTTTCAGGACAGTGGAAAACAACATTTTTATCGGGAAATACCCTCCCGGCAAACATGTTTGTTTCGACAATACAGAGGATGTGATACGACGTAATATCTATGTAAATACAGCTGGTGAAGAGGTTTTTGATGCCATTCATGCTAAACCATCGCAAATAGAAGAGATGGATTCAAATCTTTATTTTATACCATCCGGAGAACAGGCAGTTGTCGCATTTCGTGGACAGGTTGAAGAAGGATATGCACCCAAAATGACGATTAGCCAATGGCAGGAAAAGGGGCACGATGTAAATTCAGTGGTTGCCGACCCGCTGTTTGTCGATTTGGAATTGGGTAATTTTAAACTGAACGAAAACTCTCCTGCTTTAAAAATTGGGTTTAAAGAATTTTCACTCGATGATTTTGGAGTGACGAAACTTACTTTTATTGAAGAGGCCAAGGCAGCGTACAAGCGTTTTGCACCGCCGATAACTTTTAAGAAAAATGAAAGCGAGGCAGGAAAACTTTATAAATGGATGGGCGCAACGATTAAAACAATGACCACCGAGGGTGAAAAATCGGTAGCGGGCATCGACGATATAAAAGGGGTAATCCTTGTTAATGTGGCTTGGGGAAGCAATCTGTTTAAACAGGGGGCACGCCCGGGCGATGTTGTTTTAAAAGCAAATGGCAGTGACATAAAAAATATTGCCGACCTAAAAACGGTTTTGCAAAACAACAATAATAAATTAATTTTATGGGTTGATGGAAATCCGCCGGCTCATGAGTTAATAATAAAAAATCCCGGGGAAATATCGGAATAATACAAACCAAAATTAAACTAAAAAAATGATTAAGAATCTTATCTTAATTATGTTATTGTTGGCCTCCCAGGTAACATTTGCACAACAAAAAAGCAGGACAGAATATCATGTTGCCACGAATGGTAACGACAAAAATAAGGGAACCTTATCAGAACC
>JBDLJS010000191.1:0-2439 GCA_039714235.1 Bacteroidota bacterium
TAATGAGGATGATGGCGACGATGATGACGGAGGTAGTGGAATTTGGTTAATTGCACATGCTGTAACATGCGAAGAAGTCTGCAGATGTTCTGAACGTCCGGGACCAGACGATGGACGTGTATTTGATGTTGAAGTTGAAATGGATTGTTTGTTTGGAGAAGAAGATGATAATTTAACTACGGATATTAGTGAATTTGAATTAAGTGAGTTAAAAGTATATCCTAATCCATTCAGAGAGAAAATTCATTTCGAATTTGTTTCACCGGTTAATGTACATGCCGTACTCGACATCTATAATATTGCAGGACAAAAAATTGTCACCTTATTCGACCAACCAATTGAAGGTGGAGTTCTTCATAAGGTTGAATACATACCTGAGTCTGAAATTTCAGGAATTTATATTTATAAATTAAATTTTGATGATACCGCTCAGGTAGGTAGGATAATCTACAGGAAAATAGAATAATTCCTGTAGCTTTTTAGAACTTCAATAAATTCATATCGTCAGAAATTTATAATTGAATTCGGGAGGTTCTACGTAAAAGAAGACGAGAGGCTGACTCAGAGGAGCAGCCTCTTTTCTTTTGTCATATAAATATAAATGTAGAAGTGGAGATGCTCATTCAGAAATTTCGTCACTTTTTAAAACTTTTCATTAACTTGAAAGTGATTTGCTAAATCTGAACCAGAAATGAAAAAGAAAAAGGCAACTGTTAACAGGAAAGATTTTTTTACTAAGAACACTCACTTGCTATTAATTTTACTATTGAGTATAAGTGTTATTATTATTTATGCCCGAACAAGTAATTTTGAATTTGTTAATATCGACGATAATTCATTAATAATTGAGAATCCAACGGTTGTTAATCCGGATATTCCCTATTCTGATTGTTTTAAACGAATGATTGGTGGCGTTCATTATAAACCACTGGTGTTTCTTTCCTGGAAACTGGAATATAATCTTTGGGGAAATTCACCATGGCATTTTCATACAATAAACTGGATTTTGCACCTGCTTAATACAATCCTGTTGTTTTATATTCTTATCAGGTTATTTAGTCATCTTTATGATTCATATAAAAAAACACTTTTTTCTGCCTTTTTCGTTACTCTTTTGTTCACAGTTAATCCGTTGCGTATAGAATCAGTTGCCTGGGCAACCGAAAGAAAAGATGTCTTGTTCGGATTTTTCTTCTTGGCAGGCTGGCTTTTATACTTAAACTATTTGGACAAAAAAAACTATCTGTTTCTTATACTTGGTGCTGTGTTTTATCTGCTTTCGGGATTGTCAAAATCGATGGGTTTAACATTATTAGCAGTTGTATTACTTTGCGATTTGTGGTTTGAAAGAAAAATTAATCTGAAACTTTTTTTTGAAAAAATTCCATTTCTGATAGTGTTACTATTACTAATGCATCTGTATGGTCTGCTTGAATTTAATACTACTCCTTCTACTGCACCCCAGACCGTTGAATCAGATTTGGTAGAATCCAATATGGAAACAATTACATCTGTTGAGTCGTTAAAAGACCTTCCTGATATGGTTCAATGGTTTTTAACAACTTCTGCAAGGTTTCTTTTATGGATTGTTCATTCGTTTATCCCGGTAAAATTATCGATACACTATTCTCATAACGGAGTATATGCTTTTTTAGGTAAATCCATTTATTTACTTCCGATTATCGCTCTGGGAATGTTCTTTTTAGCCTGGCGTTACCGGAGTTCAAATAAATCGGTGTTTGCGGGACTTTTATTTTTTGCCGCAACTATCTCTCCTGCACTTTTTCTGAATACATCCGGACAGGGAGTTTTCTTATCCGACAGGTATACTTACATTCCGTCGATCGGTCTGTTCTTTTTAATGATAACTGTCTTGAACCAGATGAAATCAAAGCAAACTACCAATTTGTTTCTGGGGGCTTTTATTGCTTTCTTTTTTATCCAATCATTACTTAATGTGAACCACTGGAAAAATTCCGGTAACCTGTTTGTTCAAGCCTTAAAGGTTTATCCTGATTCAGGTTTTGCCCACTTAAACCTGGGTAAATATTACTACGAGCAGGATAATTTACCAGAGGCCATAAAAATGTATAATAGAGGAATTAATAGAGCACCAGGATATTACAAATTGTATTCAAACCGAGGTAAAATCTATTTCGATCAGGGGCAAACAGAAAATGCCATTAACGATTTTAACCAATGTCTTTCTCTAAAGCCTGATTATGTGACAGCTCTTGCAAACCGGGGTGCCGCTTATGGTAGTAAACAGGAATACGATAAAGCGCTGATAGACCTAAATAAGGCTTTGGAAATCAGCCCGAACGATGAAAATGCTTTATCCAACAGAGGTTTATTATATCTGTTTACAAAAGAATTCGATAAAGCCGTTGTAGATTATTCCAGGTATGTTGAGTTATATCCTGACGACGCTGATATTAT
>JBDLJS010000192.1:0-2376 GCA_039714235.1 Bacteroidota bacterium
AGTATCTAAAATTTAAAAGTCAGTCCCACACCAAACATCTCCATAAATTGCAAACGCGGCCCCGACTCATCTATTTCGCCATCGTTATTGTTATCAATGTCAATATCAATGTCGTCATCATAAATCATGTGGGTAACTATGTTTGCAGTTAAAAATTCATTCACTTTCATATTAATTTGAGCATTCCAGTCGATGTCGATATTTTGTGGTTTTTCGAGATAGTTTGAAAACAAATCGAGCTTGGTATTAAATGTAACATTCTTCATTATATCGGTTTTATACTCCACCTTCACCAGCGCTCCCAATTCGCCCCGTACTTTTTTACCTTCGTCAACCCCAAAAGCTCCTTCAGCCGATAATATATCGTTGGTAACAAAAGTAAACTTACCGGCAAGAGGTGCCATTAACACCGAAAGGTTGTCGGTTTTGTAATCCATACCAATGCCCATGTTCAGGTATCCCGGAGCCATGAAGTCTGAAATAGCATTGTCGGTATCGGGATAATTATAACCTGGTGCGAATTGCGATTTAAAATTTAACAACCCTGCATAATGCCAATTGCCTGTAGCCTCTATTCCCAGTTTTGAACTTAAATCGATGTTGTCGTCCGATTTGGTGGCATGGCTGTCCTCTTCTTTCAAAAAACCATACCTTATGTCAGCAGAATTGTCCCAGCTGAGTTTATCTTTTTTGTAATTGGCGGCCATATTGGCAATAAAAACACCTGTTACCGAACTCTTTCCACCCGCAGCCCAGTTGGTTAACGAAACCTGCGAAAAATTAAGTGTAACATTCCCTTCTGTTGTCCATAACGTATCTTTAGCTTCCTGCGAGAAAGTAAGTAAAGGAAATAATAATAAGACAATTAGTATTTTTTTCATGTTTGTTGAATTATTGTTTTTATTGAATGAAGTTGTTTAATGTATTTCAGCTTACAATTTAAGAAAATAAAACAAACTTATTCAGTTTTTGTTCTAATGGATTTTAGTTGTATATCTGACCCAATAAAACCATATAAAACACAAATATCACCAATCTGATACTTCTGTTGCATCATTTGATACCCTGATGTTAGATTTCACCCTCCTGTATATCGTAATTTTACTTCAACGTTTTTTACCAAATTATGAATGATATACTTAATGTTTATGTAGAACAGAATCCGAAAAAAGCACTTGATTGTTTTAATAAGATAATTGTGCTTAGTCCTGACGAAAAAAGCCTCTTAGCCATGAGAGGATTATGTAAATTTCAATTGGGTGACGTAACCGGCCCCCTCCATAACTGGAAAAGAAAAAAACCCTGGATGAAAAATATAATACAGTTCCGGATTTTAGTTACCTGGCTTAAAGTTTTAGCAACATCTATGGGGATGCTGAAATGGCTCAAACTTCAGCGAAGTTTCAACCTTTTACTAACGATTAACTCTACACAAAACCATCCGTCAGCTGACGGATGGTTGCAAACTTAAAACACCTGGCTAAACTGTGAGTACATTAGTTTAACCAAAAAATTAAAGTCATGAAGAAGTTCATTGTATTTATTTTGTTTATGTGCACTGCAGTAATTGTGTTTGCTCAGGAGCCTCTTCCAAAAACGGATCGGAGTTTAAATGATGTGAATGTATCTCCGGCAACGTTTATGGGAGTGGAATATGTAAACCCGGTTGAAGCAGAGGCGGGAACCAGCCTTATTGACCGGTACCTGGCCAAAAATGTTACATTTCCGCCAGAAGCAGCCAAATATCGTTACCAGGGTACCGAAGTAGTGCAATTTACAGTAACTCCGGAAGGAAAGGTTACCGATTTTAAATTCGTCAACAGCGTTTGTTCGGCTGTAGATGAAGAAATGATACGGGTACTGAAATCGACCGAAGGAATGTGGAAACCGGGCATCCGAGACGGGCAGCTCGTTTATTGTCCGAAAGAAGTGTCTATGGTTTTTGTAAATGAAGATAACTTCAATACCGCAACCACAACTGCTGCTGAGTATTTTAATGCCAACGCAATTAAACACTTCACAAGTGGGAATATCAGCCTGTTTGAAAAAAACAATGTAAAAAAGGCATTGAGACAATACGAAAAAGGCATTAACTATTTGCCAAACGACCAAAGCCTGTTATTGGTGCGTGGAATTTGCCGTTACGAACTTGGCGACAGGGAAGGTGCAATTGAAGACTGGGGCAGACTAAAAGCTAATGGCGGCTTAGACATGAGCGAAATTGCTTACCGTTTAGTCGATTTGAAAGGATACAACCAGTTAGTTCAAATCCTTGAAAAATAGTCCCTCTTTATTTAACCTTAAATTCTCATTGGTACACCACCCGTTACGGCGGGTGGTTCTTTTTGAGGTAGAACGATTATCTTCCGCCAGACA
>JBDLJS010000193.1:0-2151 GCA_039714235.1 Bacteroidota bacterium
GTCCCATAATTTTTAATTTATCATTACTACACCACCTTGAATAGTTGTTTTAATTCCGCCATTTACAGTTGTGTTGCCCAGCCCTTTTAACGATACGTCTGCCCCGGAAACTTCAGCGCTGGCACTTCCTTCTGCTTTAAAATCAACACTCGCATTTTGTTTAATATTCATTCCTGATACTTTTATATCTCCGCCCAGCGAACTTAGAACTATATCTTCCAGCGCTTCGATTGTGATTTTTTTATCAGAATTAATTTTTATATTATCAAGACTATATAATTCAATACCGGAAGGTGACAGTTCCACCTTGTTGTCATTCTGGTCGTTCAGTAATATCGATTGTTCATCATCGCTAACAACAATTTTATTCCCTCCCGGAGTGTCAATGGTGGTTACTTTTTTCCCTTCATCAAATTCAATTCGCAGGTTACTTTTGGTAACTATACCCTTAAAATTGTTTTTACTGTCGGGCAAGCCATCAGGTGGTTTGTTTTTACCGTGGTACAAACTGCCAATAACATATGGTTTTTCGGCATTGCCGTCTTCAAACCCAACCAGCACTTCATCATCAATTTCAGGGATAAAATAAAATCCTCTTCCATTGGCAGAATAGGGTGTAACGGTTCTTATCCACGGAGTACTCTGTCCATCCTCCTGCCAGATAAATTTTACTTTTACCCTTCCCAGATTTTCTGGGTCTTTGTTGTCTGTTACAACAGCACTTTGCGGCTCGCTGTGTGAAACTGCTTCTGGGTTTGCATACGGAGGAATCTCAGCATCAGAAGGAATGGCTGTAAAACTGTTTTCGTAATTCAGTAAATTGTCGCAACGGTGCTGAATAGAAATGATAATATATTCTCCGTAATCAATGTGTCCACCAACAGCTTTTATTCCTTTTATACCTACTTTACTTCCCGTTACCAGGTTCATATTTTCGCTGGTTGCTTCAATTACCGACATCCCCATTGTAATTGCCGAAGTTTTTATTTCAACCAAATCTTTTTGTAGTTTGGTTTCACTGCCAGAATGAGTATTAAGGTGCGGATAATGTTGTGTATTAACCTGCCCTAAATGTTTCCACGATTGGTCGTGAGCTAATTTCCCCACTTCGTTTTGCTGCTTTTTACCCATGTTTTTGTCAGCCTCTGTTTCAATGGCTTTTGCAGTCAGGTAGTCGTACGAAACATATTTAAATCCCGGCGCGTTAAGGTTAATGGAGAAATTTAGTGTTTTCAGTTCTTCTCCAAGCACCAGTTCTTCCTGGTTTCCACTAGCAGGCCCAAAAATAAATTCTTTGCCGTTATAATACATCCATTCGCCATATCGTGTTGCCAGCCTTTTTAGGAAATCCAGGCTGTTTTCGTTATATTTTACACAATACGGAATTTGATCTTTGTATTTTGGATTTATACTGGTAGCTAATATATCCCTGGGATAGGGTTTTAATACTGTATCTGCAATTTGTTTTAACGATTTGTTTTCGAATGAAGAGCACCCGGCATTGTTTTGTAAAAGAAAATCAGGACTATATCCTTGCAGTACAATTAAATCTTCCTGTCCAATATCTGATTTTACAGCCCTTACAGAATGAATAAAGCCTTTAAAAGCGAATCCGGGTTGACTCCCTGACCATCCCATGTCATAAAGTTCAGTTTTTATGACAATTGTTGAACCGATAAACTCCTTGGATTTGTTTAAAACAGAGTCATCAGGATCGTCAAAGGTATCCAGCCTGCAGGTTACATTAAATTCCTGCAGCCCGTGCATTTTCTGGTCGATATAAAATTCAAGATAATCTTCAATTTCCTGACCTGCAATTTCTATTTTTATCGATGATGCAAGTGCCATATTATTTGTTTAATATGTTATCTCTGATAGTTAATACTTCCCTGCTGTGCTTTATGCCATTATATTATATGAAAGGCATTAATTTAATGGCAATAATCAATCGGTTTTATTCCCGGAAGTATAATTAAATAGACCTTAAATTGTGTACAATCTCGTAATGTATTACCCTTTGTATTTAGTCCAGGTATTTATAAGTTCAGAGCCCGATACCATTACTATCCTTGCTGAAATGGTTAGTTCCTGTATCATTTTTTCACTATCAACAAATGATTCGTGATAATAAACACATCTGGCGTTTATGAA
>JBDLJS010000194.1:0-2065 GCA_039714235.1 Bacteroidota bacterium
ATTCTCCTGTGTGTAAAATGTTTTACATGCTCGTTTCATTATTGTCAGTTTAAATAAGATTTCGTTACGTTAGTATTTTGAGTGGGATAAAGATCATGAAATTTGAATTTGCCTATGTCTACTTATTTTAATATAAAAAGTTACAATTAGTGACATTACCATCACCTGGAAACGCCCCCTGCAAAAGCAGAGAGCTTATATTTTGTCCGCATAATTTTTGGTCTTCCTGCACCACCGAAATCGTCAAAACCTCATCAGTTTTTTCTGCCCTGGCAACCTTTTTCCCAGGTAAATATCAGTTAACAATTTCGTACATATAAACATGTCGCACTTAATAAGTTTCTCTGAATGAGGAATCAAACTGCGGGTTTTGATTGTAAATTGAGTTCAAAATATATTCGATACCGGTTTTGAGTGTCGAATTAAAATGTAGATTATGGCAGTAATTATTACTTGTGCAGTCCTGTTGTTAACGGTGGTATCAGTGATGATGTATTTAAGTTACCGGGATTTAAAACATAATAGTTAGAAGATCCGGCCGAATGACCGGAACATCCCCTTAATTATGAATTGAGGCAAAGTCTCAGACAGAAATAATACGCACTACATTCTTAAGACCTGAATCCCATAAAATAAAAAAGCCTCGCTACCGCACGATTTCATCGTGTGGTTTTTATGAAGGTACGCGATACAATCGCGCACCAGCGGGGGCAACTTTGTTTTTGGTTTAAATAAACTATTTGCAAATAAAAACCGGGTCAGATATAGTTCCGGCCCGGTTTAAAAAAATTCTATAAATTATTTTTTAGTTGGACTAAACTTAAGTAGTGAGTTAATTGGATTACCAAAGCCTGGTTGTCCACCTGCAATTAAATAAATTGAACCATCATGTGAAGCAACACATGCCTCTCCCCTGGCAACAGGCATGGGGTTAAATTTATCATCAAAGGTCCATTTGTCTTGGGATACCTTGTATGCTTCTACAATTGTTCCAACGCCTGCTGAAGCATTAAAAGTAGGATCTCCATCCCATCCGCCAATAACATATACCGTTCCTCCTTTGGTTCCAACAGCGTACATTCCTCCTCTTGGTGTTGGCATATCATCAGGAGCTGTACTCCATGTATCGGTATTGGGGTCGTAAACATCAACATCGGCAACTGCTATTGTTGTATCTTCAACTGCATCATATATGCATCCCCCAAACACATAAATTTTACCTCCAACAGTAACTGCTGCCAAATCCGATCTTTCAGAGGGCAGAGGGGCAACAGTAACCCAAGTGTCGGTTATAATGTCATATCTTTCAACAACATCGAGTACCGGGTTAAAGGTGCCAACTGTTAATGGTCCGTTGTTAAGAGACCTTCCTCCAATTGCAAATAACGAATCGCCAACGGTTGCTACACCAAGCCCTGCACGCCGGGTAGGCATTGGAGCTAATCCTGTGTTCCAGGTATCAGTCAAAGGATTATAGGTCCATAAATAATTGCTCTGACCGCCAACGCAGTATAGCAATCCTCCCTTGGTTACAGATGCTCCTTCTGAAGAGAAAAGCGGAGCAGCAGTCATGGTTGACCATGTGTTTAGTTCCAAATCAAATACATACGTAGCGTTACTGGCACCAACTTCTCTAAGACCTGCCGTAATAATTAAAAGGCTGTCAACAATTCCACCATAACCCCCTTCAATCTTGACTGGAATATCTGGTAAAGTTTCCCATACACCCATTGATGCTGCTTTAAGATTTGCGATCGGTTCGTAAATGATTTGAACATCGGTGTCGTAGTGTTTTAATTGCTGGGTTGATTCAATTTCTTGAAGTTCAGCATCTTTTGGCGCTTTTTCGCAGTTAGTGAAGTAAAGAGAAATAAAAGCAAAAACTGAAAATAATACTAATAGTTTTTTCATGTTTTTAATTTAATAGTTGATTAAAATTTAATCGTAAAAATTTGTTAAGGGAGTAAGTTTGTGGTAGTACTTATTAATTTTCCTGCTACTCTTTAGCAGAAATAATGAAATCCATTCATTGAGCGCCAACTTAAATGGAAAATTTTGAAAAAGA
>JBDLJS010000195.1:0-2011 GCA_039714235.1 Bacteroidota bacterium
CATTGATAACAATAACGATGGCGAAATAGATGAGTCGGGGCCGCGTTTGCAATTTATGGAGATGTTTGGTGTGGGACTGACTTTTAAATTTTAGATACTTTTAAATAAATTATATTTTGGGCTTCCTGCTGTGTGCAGGGAGCCTTTTTATTTTGGTTTAATTAAATTTAAACAGGCTTTACAAATTTAGAATGTTGATTTTTTAGTTACCAGATAATAATTAATTTTATTTCATCTAAAACCATTCTAAACCTATTTGTTATGAAGTACAAGTTTTTATTATTCACCTTATTTTTTGCTGCTGCATTTACACTATCTGCCCAAAACAAAATTATTGTAAATACCGATTTGGGGAAAGAGACAATCAATAAACATATTTATGGCCATTTTTCCGAACACCTGGGGCGTTGTATTTATGGCGGCTACTGGGTTGGCGAGGATTCGGATATTCCGAATACAATGGGAATAAGAAACGATGTTGTTGATGCTTTGAAGGAAATTGGGATACCCAATTTGCGATGGCCGGGTGGTTGCTTTGCCGACGAATATCATTGGATGGAAGGTATCGGTCCACGCGAAGACAGACCAACAATGATTAATACGCATTGGGGAGGAGTAACGGAAGATAACAGTTTCGGGACGCACGAGTTTATGGAATTGTGCAATCAGCTGGATTGCGAACCGGTAATTTGCGGTAACCTTGGTAGCGGCTCTGTAAGGGAAATGTCGCAGTGGATTGAATACCTGAACTCTGACAATGTGAGCCCAATGACAGAACTTCGCAAAACCAACAGTAGAGAAGAACCATGGGGAGTAAAATACTGGGGGCTTGGAAACGAAAACTGGGGATGTGGCGGAAATATGACGGCTGAATATTATACAAACGAAATGCGCCGTTACTCGGTTTATGCAAAAAACTACGGTGATAATAGACTGTATAAAATTGCCGGGGGACCAAACAGTTCAGATTACCACTGGATGGAAACATTAATGAAAAACGGTAATCCGGGAAGGAGTTTTCAGGGAGTATCGTTGCATTATTATACCGTTTGCCACAATTGGGGGCACAAAGGTTCGGCCACCGAATTCGATGAAGGCGAATATTTCACAACCATGAAAAAAACACTTTTTATGGATGAATTGCTGGATAAACATATCCGGATAATGGATAAGTACGATTCGCAAAACAGAGTGAGCCTGGTGGTTGATGAATGGGGAAACTGGCACGATGTAGAACCGGGCACTAATCCGGGTTTCCTTTATCAGCAAAATACTTTACGCGATGCGCTGGTGGCCTCGGTAAATCTCGATTTGTTTAATAAATACTCGAGGCGTGTAAAAATGGCAAATATTGCGCAAACAGTTAATGTTCTGCAAGCGATGATTCTGACCAAAGGCAATGAAATTATTCGTACTCCTTCGTTTTATGTGTTTAAAATGTACAAAGTACACCACGATGCTACTTTGTTGCCCGTTGATTTAAAAACAGAATATTATGAATATGAAGACGACCGGATTCCTGCCATTTCCACAACTGCCTCAAAAGATAATAACGGCAATATTCATCTGACCATCAGTAATCTGAACCCGAACAAAGAATTGGAGGTTACCTGTGAATTTCGGGGAGTTGAAAATTTGGAGTTTGACAGCGGAAGTATTGTTAGCGGCAAAGAAATTAACTCTTACAACGATTTTGGAAAGGAAGAGGAGGTAACGTTAAAGGAATTTTCAAAAGTGAGTGTAAATGGAAACAGCTTTGAAGTAAAACTTCCTGCGAAATCAATAATCATGTTAAAGCTGAAATAACTTCGACAACTAATCGGTTACAAAAAGCTGTTTTTCAATAATTTTTAAATCTTGTTTTCGCTTACCTAAAATCCAGATGTAATCCATACAGTTATAATAATTGGCAGTATTTTTCTGTCCGAAAACGTAAAACGATTTAATTACCCAGTCGATGGCAGCATCGAGGTCGCCTTCCATTTCGCAGGCTACACCCAGGTTAAACATG
>JBDLJS010000196.1:0-1845 GCA_039714235.1 Bacteroidota bacterium
CCTTTGGCAATGGCGCTCATGTCGAGCTTCATTTCAGGATTAGCTTTCCGAAATTTCCCTTTATTGATTGTAATTTTCTTATACCCGGTAACTTGAAGTAAACTGTCAACTTTTTCGCTGGTCATTTTACTTTTCTCGTCAGGGCCAAATCCCCATGCATTAACCAGCTGTCCGCAGGTAATATCGAATGCCCCGTTTGTTATATCAGAAACCTCAACAGAACGGTTATAGCAATCGATAAATACAGGTTCGGGTTTTGTATCGATATTATTATTGATTTTTGAAATGGTCGATTCTTTTTCGTATGTGGAGAAAATCATGGTGTACTTGCTGAACTCTTTTTTAATTTCATCATGAAAATCTTTCCCATTGGGGCTTTCGTAAACAATGCTGTACATGGTGCCATAAACAAATCCTTTGTTGTAGATGTATTTTGAAGGTGTATTTTGACACGCATTCAAAACAAAAATCAAAGCCAGTAAAAAAAGCAATTTCATGTTCATCTTGAAAGTTTTTTGCGAAAATAGGAAAATAGAACGCTGATGACACAAATTTTACAGATAAACGCTGATGAAAGTTTGCGAATATCATTTTAATCTGCGTCGTCAGCGTTCCAATATTTTATTAAATTTAACCAAAACAAAATCAATAAATCTGATAAACGATGAAGATTGCAATGCTAGGTACCGGACTCATCGGTACATTTTATACCATGTCGCTTCACGGGCTTCGCAGCCGCGACAAAGTCGTTATTGTGTATTCACGCTCTGAAGAAAGGGGAGCTAAGTTTGCCAGGGAGAATAACATCCCGAAGCATACAACCAATTTGCAGGAAGCTGTTTCCGATCCCGAGGTTGACGCAGTTGTTGTTGGGCTGCCCAATAACCTGCACAAAAAAGCCATTTTTGCTGCTGCCGATGCCGGGAAAGCTGTACTTTGCACAAAACCCCTGGCACGAAATGCCGAAGAAGCATGGGAGATTCTTCAGAAAGTGGAAGAGACGGGCGTATTTCATGGTTACCTGGAAGATTTGGTGTATACGCCTAAACACCTGAAAGCCCATGCTTCGGTTGAAAATGGTGCGATAGGCAAGGTTACCTGGGTACGTTCGCGAGAGGCACATCCCGGGCCTCACAGCGACTGGTTCTGGAATCCGGAAGAGTCGGGTGGGGGAGCCATTATCGATTTGGGGTGCCACTGCATTGAAATTGGCCGCAGTTTTATTGGTAAAGACATTCGGCCGGTTGAGGTGGTTTGCTGGGCCGATACGCAGGTAAAACCCATTGCTGCCGAAGACAATGCCATTGGTTTGGTGCGTTACCAGAATGGTGCCATCGGGCAGTTTGAAGTAAGCTGGGCTTTCCGCGGAGGAATGGAACTGAAAGATGAGGTGGCTGGTGTCGATGGCTCTATCCGTATTGATAATTTTTTGCGTACCGGTTTCGAAATGTTCTCGGCACCGGGTAAAAAAGGATATGTGGCCGAAAAAGCAGAGTCTGACTCGGGGTGGCTGTTTCCGGTTGGCGACGAGGTTCACGAGCTGGGCTATAACGATATGTTTACCGATATGTTTAACGCCATTGAGTCGGGCAGGAAACCTGTTGAAGATTTTTACGATGGCTACGTGGTTAACGCGGTTATGGATGCTTGTTATAAATCGGCCAAAACAAAAAAATGGGAGCCGGTGGAATTAAAAGAGTGGCGGGGCAAGACAGATGTTGAGCCGCTTTCTGCATTTGTGGAATACGATGAAAACCACTGGCTTGTAAAAGAAGAACTCCTTCCTGACGGGCGTAAAAAGGTGATTCTGAAAAACAAGGCGAGTGGGGAGATTTTGCAACGGGA
>JBDLJS010000197.1:0-1819 GCA_039714235.1 Bacteroidota bacterium
AACAAAAAAGGTTAATCCTAAAACGATAGTAATTCTTAATCTCATTCTTTAAAATTATTTATTTTTCAATTCGAAACTCTGCACCAACCGGATAGTGGTCAGATAAATACCAGTTGCTTTCGCCATTATAAATTTTTACATTAAAACAATTTTTATCCAATTCTGGTGAAACAAGGATATAGTCTATCCTTTCAGAATTATTGATAATTTCATCAACAGATTGAAAATAAAGTCCATTTAAAGCCCGTGCCGGAAAACTTGCCCTTTCTGCCATTCCATCAGTAAGTTTCTGACAAACATCTAGTAAAGGGAAAGCCAGAAAGTTGGAGAGTACCGAATAATCGAATTCATTGTCCACTAAATTTCCGGTTTCCGGTTTATCAGCATTCGATTTTCTGTACCGGTTTAGTAATATCTCATTTTTATATAAATCGGCATCGAAAGGTGAGTGTGCATTAAAATCTCCCATCACTAAATATTTAGTATTGTTTTCAGCTACTTTTTTCAATTTATCAAGGATAATCGTTGCCTCTTCTCGCCGCTTTTTGTAACTACCCGGCGAAAAATGAACCACAAAAACATCAATCCCTCCGGTTTTACAATGCAATGCCCCGTGGTGCATGCCTTCGAATATTTTTTCTTTAACTTCAATAGGATATTTCGAGGTAAGCCCAACTGAGTAACCCGATTTTTTTAATAATACCGAATAGTTATGCCCCCAGTTTTTTGCATCTTCTGCCAGCTTTTTATCTGAATATTTACATAGCTCCTGCAATCCCACAACATCTGGTTCTTGCTCCATCATCCAATGTTGGAGCTTTGCCCTGCGAACATCGTCTTTTCCCCAGTCGAAACCATTCCAGATGTTGTAGGTAACTACTTTAAAAGCCGTCTCCCGGTTTTGGGAATGAGATAAAATTGGTAAAACCAATATCAGAACTAATACTAACCTGCTTATGTTTTTCATTTGTCTTGAAATTTTAAGATAGCTGGCTCATTCTTCGATTCAAAATTTTAAGGCGAAGAGCAGAAACCTCTATTTCGTCGAATTTACGAATAAATTTATGGCCGATACATGAACCTTCGAAAATAGTCTGCCAACCCTTTTTGTTTTTCCTCCAAGTGTAAATTTTCTGACAAGTTCTCCTTTTGAAATATCTTCCATTAAACAATCTGATTTACTTTTTGTCTTATGAAGTTTTAAATTTATTTTATTTCCGGTTCCGGAAGTTGAAGCAAGCGGATTTGAGAACCTGCGCCTGATTTCGTCGCCAAATTCTTTCAGCCATTTTACATAAGCTTCTGAAATGGAAAAAAATACTATATTTAAATTTTAATTCATCTTTTAACTTAATTT
This sequence comes from Bacteroidota bacterium, assembly GCA_039714235.1. GTDB lineage: Bacteria > Bacteroidota > Bacteroidia > Bacteroidales > Prolixibacteraceae > Draconibacterium. Next base: position 1,358 of record JBDLJS010000197.1, read on the forward strand.
CAATTCAATGAAAAGAAAAAAGCTATTACTACAACAAGTGAGCGTCCTGATTATTCTTGCCATGGCTTTTATGGTATCGTGTACGGGTACTAAATCTAACAAGGCCGATGCAACAGAAGATTCCAAAGTCGAAGCCGTTGCTGATTTTCAGATATCTTTAGCCCAATGGTCGTTGCATCGCACCTATTTCGGTGAAGGCGTTAGTGACTATCAGGAATTCACCAGAATGCTTAAGGTGAACCCCGATTCCGTGCTGCAGGGTGTACTGGATCCCATAGATTTTCCAAAAGTTGCTGCCGGTTACGGGATATACTCCATCGAACTTGTGAATACCTTCTACTTCAGCAAGGTTAATGATGAAGAGTACTGGACTGAGTTCAAGAAGAAATGTGATGAAGCAGGAGTTACTGTCGGATTGATTATGTGTGACGGTCTGGGCAACCTTAGTGAAGCCGATCCGGA
>JBDLJS010000198.1:0-1765 GCA_039714235.1 Bacteroidota bacterium
CGACAAAGATAATTTTTTAGTTCATATGCAATCACTCATTTTAACACTTTTTTTATCTATTTAAGAATCAGTAACTTCAACATAAAACCTGCACAAAATCATAATCTTCCACTGATAAACATCATTGAAAATAGGTTGCGTTAGGTACTATTTTTACAGTGTAAAAACTGAATTCACCTAAAATTTAATATGTTGAATAAATTAATAGCAAATATAATTCCCTACATGCCAAAAAAACTTGTATGGGTTTTTTCGAAAAGATATATTGCCGGAGAAACTCTTGAAGAGGGCCTTTTAGCCTCAAAACTACTAAATGAAAAAGATATTGAGGTTACCGTTGATTTATTGGGAGAGTTTATAAATACCCTGGATGAGGCAGAAGAAAATAAAAACCAGTATCTGGAAATAATTAAGCAATTTACCGCTCAAAAAATAAAAGGTAATTTCTCTTTAAAGCCAACTATGTTTGGCCTTCTGATAGATAAAGAGGTATGCTATAATTACATTAAAGAAATTGTAACGCTGGCTGCTAAAAAGAATTCTTTTGTACGAATAGACATGGAAGACTCGCAGTGTGTTGACATGGAGATAGAAATATTCAGGAAACTGAGAAGTGAATTCCCGAAAAATGTAGGTTTGGTTTTACAATCGTACATGAGAAGGACTCAAAGTGACCTGGAAGCGTTGAACGACCTAAATACAAAGAACAATCCGATAAACTTCAGGCTTTGTAAAGGCATTTATGTTGAACCTGAAAGTATTGCATTTAAGGACTACGATGAGGTTCGGCAAAATTTTCTGGATTCACTGAGGTTCATGTTTAAAAACAAAATGTATGCTGGAATTGCCACACATGACAAATATTTGGTGGAAGAATCGTTTAAATTGATTAAAGAGCTGAATGTTCCTGAAAATATGTACGAATTTCAGATGCTTTATGGGGTAACACCCGAGTTGCGTCAAACCGTTGTCGACAAGGGGCACCTAATGCGCGTTTACGTTCCGTATGGCAAAGACTGGTTTGGCTATTCAACCCGGAGATTAAAAGAAAATCCGAAAATGGCCCGACACATTATTAAAGCACTGTTTATCAGGGGATAGTTTTAAAAACCAGTTCATCCATGGAGCGTTTCGGAACATGATGCACATCGTTTTCGTCGCGCCAGTATTTAATGTCTTTTTGGGCAGTTTCGAGTACCACTTCCTCTGCAGGCTTACCCAGGGCAATAATCCAAAGAAGTTCGAGATGATTGGGCAATTCAAGAATTTTTGAAACGTTTTTTTTGTTTACTGATCCAATCATGCATCCGCCAAAACCATCTTCAACTGCTCCAAGCATTATACTCTGCATGGCAATACCATCGTCGCAATAATAATTTTGCGCGATTGATTTATCGTTCAAAACAGCCACGTAAGCAACAGGACGTTCCCCCTCTGCCGGGCCATCCCAGTTTGTTAAATAACCGGCCCAACCAAGATTTGGAAATATTGACTCACAAGTTTCAGGATTGGTAACAATAGCATATTTTAGTGGCTGACTATTCCTGGCACTAGCTGAAAATCGTGCCAGTTCAATCCAGTTCATAATAAGTTTCTCCGAAATTTTAACAGAAGAATCGAACCGGCGGTAACTCCGGGTTTTAATTATCAGGTCGCGAATCATAAGTTGAAGTTTTTAATAACCAAAAATTTGGTAATTTTAAGGCAAAGAAAAAGGATAAAAATGAAGTTTAAAAAGAATTGCTGACCAAACTTAACCACTAAA
>JBDLJS010000199.1:0-1627 GCA_039714235.1 Bacteroidota bacterium
TACGACTACGATGCACAAACTGTGATCGGGTTCCTGAAAGAGCACGGTCTGGAAAACGACTTCAAACTTAACATCGAAGTAAACCATGCTACCCTGGCAGGACACACATTCGCCCACGATTTAAGAATGGCTGCCGATGCAGGACTGCTTGGGTCTATTGATGCCAACAAGGGAGATTACCAGAACGGCTGGGATACCGACGAATTCCCAACCAACATTTACGAGACTACTGAAGCAATGCTTGAAATTATGCAGGCAGGTGGTTTTAAAACCGGCGGTATCAACTTCGATGCAAAAACCCGCAGAAACTCTACTGATTTGGAAGATATTTTTATCGCTCATATTGGTGGAATGGATGTATTTGCACGGTCACTGGTAATTGCTGATAAAATTCTGAATGATTCGGATTACCTGTCCATGCGAAAAAATCGTTATGCATCGTTCGACTCGAGGAAAGGGGCAGCATTTGAAGCCGGTAACTTAAATCTTGAAGATCTTCATTCAATAGCTACCAAAGCTCACGAGCCTGAACAAGTTAGCGGAAAGCAGGAATTATATGAGCAGTTAATTAACTGGTATATTTAAGATTCAATTGTGAAAGAAATATAAGTAGATACACAAAGCCTTTTATATCTACAAAAAACGGGATTCAAAATGAATCCCGTTTTTTTATTTTGGTTCCCAGAAACAACGTTTTGGTGATACAATTTTTTCTTCAGCTTTTAACACTTTCATTGCTTTATCAACCTCTTTTTTTTCCAACCCGGAGGCCTCGGCAATTTCGCCGGCTTTTAATGGTTTTCCGGCAGCCTGCATGGCTTGTAATACTTTTTCTGTGCTCATAATATTTGTTTTAGTCATCCCAACGAAGAATGAGGAGGGATCTCAATCCCAACACAATCAGATTTCTCAGTCGGTTCTCCTTCGAAATGACATTGTTATTTACTCTTCAAATCTTTCAGATACCACTTTCCAATCCATAATTTTCCAAAAATCTTCGATGTACTTCGGTCGTGCATTTTTCTTATCAATGTAATATGCATGTTCCCAAACATCGCATGTCATTAACGGCTTTTCGCCATCTCGCATCGGATTGCCGGCATTGCTTGTCTGTACAATCTCCAGCTCGCCATTTTCGTCAGCAACCAGCCATGCCCAGCCCGAACCAAATAAAGTTGCTGCAGCTTTGGAGAAAGCTTCTTTAAATGCTTCAACCGAACCAAACTTAGCTTCAATGGCTGCTTTTAGCTCATCCTTGGGCTCTTTGCATCCATCGGGGCTAAACTGCATAAAATAGAAGGTGTGGTTCCAAACCTGTGCTCCGTTATTAAAAATTCCGCCTTTGGCTTTTTTGACAATTTCTTCCAGGGTTGCATTTTCAAATTCGGTTCCAACAACCAGGTTATTTACATTGTTTACATACGCCTGGTGGTGTTTTCCGTAGTGAAATTCCAGTGTCTTTTCACTGATATAAGGTTCCAGTGCATCGGCTGCATAAGGTAATTTTGGTAAACTAAATGCCATTATTCGTATTTTTTAAAGTGAATACTTGTTTCTATCGAATGTATAAAACGTAAAAAGATGAAAAAGGATTAAGTTTTGATGTAATTTGGAAGGAGTTTAAATA